>CAXAVQ010000025.1:0-13185 GCA_963971985.1 uncultured bacterium | reverse complement strand
GAAACGGAACTGGGTAAGCCGGGGCTGGTGGATCGGGAGCGCACGGCGATGGCCGGGCACTCGGCCGGGGCGATGACCACGCAGGCGCTCGCGGGGCTGCGGTTTCAGATGGGGCGGCTGGGGCGCGAGCGGACGCTTGGCGACGGCTCGCTGTTCGATGCGTACATCGTGATCTCCGGTCAGGGGACGACGCGGCGGTCGCTGAATGAGACCTCGTGGGCGGGCTTCACGAAGCCGACGCTCGTGTTCGCGGGGTCGGAGGACGTCAGCCGGGTGTCCGACGAGACGCCCGAATCGCGTCGTCACCCGTATGAGTTCGCGCCGGCGGGGGAGACGTATCTGGTGTTCATCGAGGGGGCGACGCACAGCGCGTACCAGGGCGGGGTCGCGCCGAACGGGGATGCGGCGCGGATGGAGGCGTTGACGAGCCATGCGACGCTGGCGTTTCTGGAATGTTCCCTACGAGGGGATGAAACCGCTGGACAATGGTTGGCAGATCCTCGGGCCGAGAAGTTCGGTGGGGTCGTCGCGGAGTACCTGTCGAAGTAGGCGACGGCTGAGGGTTGAGCGATCAGTCGTGGTGGCGGTCTGCGCGTGAAAACGGCTCCCCGATTGGGGAGCCGCCTGATGAGAAGCGGACGGGGCGGGATTCGAACCCGCGGTACATCTTTCGATATACGCCGCTTTAGCAAAGCGGTGCCTTCAGCCGCTCGGCCACCCGTCCGTGAGGGTCGAGTATAGTCCGCGAAGGCGGGTTCGGCGTCAACCGGGTGCGGTCCCGGGGCAGGGTCTATCGGTCTCTCCGAAATCGGCTTTGGAGCCCGCGGAACGGCGGGTATAGTCGGGTCTGGAGGATGCCCACGTGACTGAGCCGAGGGAGCCCGTTGAGAATCGGAGTACGTCGGTGGGGCAGGAGCGGTCGGCGAGCGATGGCCGTTCAGGCCAATCGTCCGCGCCGGGGTATGGCGCTCAGGAACTATTGCCCGTGGTGTACGGAGAGCTTCGCCGGCTTGCGAGGTCGCGGATGCGTCAGATCCCGCCGGGACAGACGCTCGATCCGACCGCGCTGGTGCACGAGGCCTGGGTGCGGATCTCGGGTCGTCGGCCGGAGGGCTGGTCGGGGCGGGCTGAGTTCTTCCATGCCGCGGCTCGCGCGATGCGAGACATTCTGGTCGAGGACGCACGGAGGAAGGGATCGCTGAAGCGGGGCGGCGATCGCCAGCGGGTGGTGCTGAACGAGCAGCAGGCGTTCTCCATCGAGGCCCCCAGTGACGATGTGATTGCACTCGACGAGTCGATCGCGCTGCTCTCGGAGGCCTACCCGGACGCCGGTCGCGTGGTGAGCCTGCGGTACTTCACCGGCCTGACGATCCAGGAGGTTGCCGAGGTGGAGGGGGTCAGCGTGTCGACTGTAGAGCGGTCCTGGCGTTTCGCGCGGGCGTGGCTAAGGGATCATCTCAAGGGTGGCTCGGCGGATGGCTGATCGATCGGAGGCGGAATTCGACTTGTTTGCCCGGGCGCTGGAGGAGCGGCCAGCGGACATCGAATCGTGGCTGATGCGAGAGTGCGCGGATACTGAACTGCGCGAGCGTGTGCGTCGTCTCCTTGAGCACGATGAGGCGAGCCACGATTCGACGAATTTCTTGCGAAGCCCGGTGCGACGCGAAGAGCAGCCGACGCCGGTTTCCATGCCGTCGTCGATCGGGGGATTCCGGATCTTGCGTCAGATCGGATCGGGCGGGATGGCGACGGTATTCGCGGCGGAACAGGAGCGTCCGCGCCGAAGGGTCGCGCTGAAGATGATTCGGCCGGAGAACGCTTCGTCGTCGGGATTGAAGCGGTTCGAGCAGGAAGCGGAGATCCTCGGTCGACTGGAGCATCCGGGGGTGGCGCACGTCTACGAGGCGGGGATCGTTTCGGAAGCGGAGGCGCCGCGGTGGGCCGGGTATCCCTGGCTGGCGATGGAACTCGTCGATGGTGAGCGTCTGGATCGATGGGCCAGGCAACAGCAACCCACGGTCCGGGAGCGGATCGAACTGCTGGCGAAAGTTGCCGACGCGCTGCACCACGCCCACCAGAAGGGGATCATCCACCGGGACGTGAAGCCGGCGAACATCATGGTGACGCCCGACGGATCGCCGAAGTTGCTCGATTTCGGGATTGCGCGCCTGGTCGATGATGCTCAGCGCGCGACTGAATTGCACACGGGGACTGGTCGGCTGATCGGGACGCTGGCGTACATGAGCCCGGAGCAGATCGAGGGGCATCGCGATGCGGTGGATACCCGGACAGATGTCTACGCGCTCGGCGTGGTGGCGTACGAGTTGCTCACCGGGCGATTGCCCCACGATACGGCTGAAGGTTCACTCGCGGCGACGGCCCGGGCGATCGTCGAAGAGATACCGGAGCGCCCGAGCCGGATTCTGTCCGAGCTGCGAGGGGACATCGAGACGGTCGTGCTGAAGGCGATGAGCAAGGATCCGGATCGGCGGTACGGTTCGATGTCCGAGTTCGCGTCGGACCTGCGCCGGATCCTGGAGTCGCAGCCGATCTCGGCGCGTCCGCCCTCGACGCTGTACCAGCTGCGGTGTCTTGCGCGTCGCAACAGGGCATTGGTCGGCGTGTCCGCTTCGGGACTCGCGGCGGTGCTGCTGGCGCTCGCGGTTGTGTCCGTGTTCGCGGTTCGGGTGGACCGGCTCAACGAGCAACTCGATCTTCGGGTGCGCATCGCTGAGCGGGAGACAGAGCAACTGCGGGCGGTCTCGGGGTTCCTCGAGCGGACGCTGACCGCCGGGGACCCGTTCGCGGATGCCTCGGAGGCGCCGGAGGTGACCGTGGGGGAACTGCTGGACCGTGCCGAGCCGTGGCTCGCTTCGTCGTTCCAAGACGCTCCGTTGGCTGAAGCTGCAGCGCGATCGATCGTCGGGCGATCCCACAAAGGGCTCGGCGAGTTTGCCGAGGCCGAGCGCCAGTATCGCGCGGCGATCGAGCGTCTCGGTGACGCCGGCGCAGAGGACATCCGGCCGGAAGACTCGGCTCGGCGGGCCGGCCTGCTCGCGGAGCACGCGGTCGCCCTGGCCTACCTCGACCGTACCGATGAGGCGCTCGCGCGAGTGGCGGAATCGCAGCGGGTTGCGTCATCGGTTCCGGAGCCGTCGGCGCGCGATGAAGCGGCGCGCCTAGGAAACATCGGGTGGGTCCTGCGCGAGGCCGGTCAGAACGACGAAGCCAGATTGATCATGCAAGCGGCTATCGACGCGGCACGCCGGGCCGGCGCGGACGCAGACGAGAACCGGGCGTTCACGCTCGCCAATCTCGGTGGTTTGCTCACGGATAAGGGTGACTACGAGGCGGCCGTGGCGTGCTATGAGGAAGCGCGGGTCCTGGTTGGGGCCCTTTTCGGCGCAGATCATCCCTACCTGTTCGCGTTGCAGAACAACATCGGTCGCCTGCGTCTGGAAATGGGAGATCTCGAGTCCGCAAAGCTAGCCTTTGAGGCTGCGGCGGAACACCTCGAGCGCACGGTCGGCGCGACGCACGTCCGGACGCTGGTGGCGCTCAACAACCTCGCGTACGTGCTCCACGAATCGGGCGATCTTGCGGGGGCCGCATCGACGTATGAGCGGGCGCTGGCCGGGACGCGCGAGGCGTTCGGCATCGAGCACAGCGAGTACTGAGGAACCCTGAGGAACTACGCGTTTCTTCTTTGGGACGCCGAGCGATATGGCGAGAGCGCCGAGCACTGGCTGTTCCTGGCCGACCAGTTCCGTGAGCACGAGCCCGACGGCGAAGGCCTCGGTGCGATGTACGAGGTGTACGGCGTCGCGCTGCGGGTGATGGACTCGCCCGGGCAAGAGACGGTGGAGGCCATGCTCGCGGCGTTCGAGCGGATGACGGGCGTGTTGGCAGTGGCGGATCCGATGCTCCAGAGCGGCCTTCGGCAGGTGGTTGCGGCTCTGGAGCACGCTGGCCGTGCGGATCTGGCCGTCGAGTACCGGGATCGGTGGGCGACGCCCGAATGAAGATTCCGGAGATTTCCTGAAGGGATTGGGATGCGGATTTCGGCCTGTGGCATGGGGGAGTTGGGCTCTCGCAACCACAGGAGGAAGACATGTCTCGCTATTGCTTTGGGATTCTGGCCGCGAGCGGCCTGCTTTGCCTGCCGCTTGCAGCGGTCGGGCAGTCGATCACCGGTGTCTCGTCGATCAACAACAGCAGCGAGGATCCGCCGTCGGAGAACCGTGAGTTTCACACGGAGATCGATCTGTCGGCGGTCGAGGAGGGTGTGCTGAGGTCCTCTTTCGTCCACCGCATCGCGTTCCGCAACACGCATGTCGCGCTCGGTGGGCTCGCGCAGACGAACAAGCGGGTGGTCGCGTTCGACCTCGCGTTCACGGTCGAGGATTCGGATGAGAATGGCTTTCTGCTGCGTGTCGATGAGTTTGCGCAGGGGATCTCGGGCATCCTCTGGGGGGACGGGGGGACCGGTGGGACGGCGCTGGCGACAGGTATCAGCATGCTCGCGGAGTACGACGACTCGACCGATGGCGCCGACACGTTCGCTCCGATCGGGAGCCTCGTCGGTCTTGGACCGAACGGTGTGCAGATCACCGAACCCGGCTCCATCGCTGAACTGCAGGAGCGGGCCAACAAGGCGGATCTTGGGCCGTATGTCGGGACGACGACGTTCGTGCTGCGTTTCAGTTCGTTCTTCAGCCCGACCACGAACGTGGTGTTTCCGAATGATGTGACCGGCTCGGGGGCGGTGCTGTACGGCTTCGGTGCCGTGCCGCCCGGCTTCGACGGCGTGTCTGCGGACGATCTCGGTCACTTCCTGAGGATCACCGCGTCGTTCGCATCGCCTTGTCCCGGTGATGTGACCGGTGACGAGGTCGTTGATCTAGAAGACCTGAACCTGGTGCTGGCGAACTTCGGCACTGACTCGCTCGAAGGCGATGCCACGCTGGACGGGGCGGTCGGTCTCGACGATCTGAACGCGGTGCTCGCGGCGTTCGGTGCACCGTGCGAGTGAGTCGGGCTTGGGGTGGGGCGGCCTGATCAAATGAAAGGAGATCCTGTGGAAGTTCAAGGTGTTTTTTCGATCTTCGCATCGTTGGCGTTGAGTGCAGCCGCGTGCGGTCAGGTGTTGACCGAAGCGCAAACCCTGTCGGCGGACGATGCGGCGCCGGATGCGGAGTTCGGCCATAGCGTGGCTCTGTCTCGAACCGGAAGCGCGGCGGTCGTTGGGGCGCACGAGGCAGGGAGCACGAGAGGCGCGGCATATCTCATCCGCGCGTCGGAGCAAACGAAGTTGGAGCCGCCGTCGCTCGCCGTCGGTGACAGTTTCGGCGAGAGTGTGGCCATCGGCAGCGGCTATATCGTTGTGGGAGCTCCGGGAAATGACGATGTGGGCCCCAACGCCGGGATCGCCTACGTTTTCGATGCATTGACCGGTGAGCACCTCATGGAACTGATCGGCTCCGATCAGAACGCGCTCGATCAGGCGGGTACCTCGGTTGCGATCGCTCAGGGCTTCGCGGCGGTGGGGGCGCCGAGGGCGAGCGTCGATGGGGTCGAGACGGGTGCCGTGTACCTGTTTGACCTCGACAGTGGATTGGAGGTGCGAAAACTGGTCGCACCCGATGGCGGGCTGTTTGATCAGTTTGGCTTTGACGTCGCGGTTTCGAACGGTCTTGTCATCGTCGGCGCGCCGCAAGCCGACGGGCCCGGCGGGAACTCGGGGGTTGTGTACGTGTTCGAGGCGGCGACCGGTACGCTCGTGGAGAGCCTGGTCGCCCCGGACGGCGACTCCGGAGACAACTTCGGGCACAGCATTGCGGTCGACGGCGATCTTGTGGCGGTCGGCGCGTGGGCGGACGACGATGGAGCCGACAGCGCTGGATCCGCCTGGGTCTACCGAATCAGCACCGAACAGTTTCTGCACAAACTGCTCCCGGACGACCCGGAAGAAATGGGGCGCTTCGGCTGGGATGTTGCGATCTCCGGCGAGACTGTCGTCGTTGGCGCGAAGAGTGGCGAGCAACTCGGCCGCCTGCAGCAGTCCAGCGGAGGCTCGGGAGCGTGGTTCGGCACTTCGGTTTCTCTGAACGCGAATAGGGTTCTGGTTGGAGCTCCCGGGCGAAACGATCAGGAAGGACGGGCGCTGTTGTTCGAGCTGCCGCAGGAGCCGTCATGCCCATCGGATGTCACCGGTGACGGCGCGATCGACCTGGCGGACCTGAACACGGTGCTGGCGAACTTCGGGCAGGCATCCGAGAGCGGCGACACGAACGACGATGGGGTCGTTGACCTCGCCGATCTGAACGCGGTGCTCGCAGCGTTCGGGACCGCCTGCGAATAGACACTCATGAGCCCCACGGCGTGGGAGCGAGAGAGGTCGCCGGCCGGACCTGGCTGGCGGCCTTTTTGCGCGCGGGCAGGATCGGGCACGGATCAGATACACTCCGCCGACCACGGGCCTGTGGCGGAATCGGCAGACGCGGCGGACTTAAAATCCGCTTGGGGGTGACCCCAGTGAGGGTTCGAGTCCCTCCAGGCCCACCTGTCGCTCTAACAGCGAAATCAACTGAGACTTATCGAGTTGCACCAAGTCCTCTTTCGCCCATGATCGTGGCGTTTTCTGCGACTTCGTGCGACTCGGTGCGTTCCGGTGTGTAGTCGGATTTGTCGACGAATCGGAGGTTGGCTCTGCGGGTGTTGTCGAAAATGTTGCCGAGTTGACCACGGTGTCGATGTCCGAGTCCCGGAGCTTGGCGTAACTCTGCGACTGGATCAGCGGCGAGTGTCCGAGGACTTTCGCGGCGGCGTGGGCGGGCAGCATGGCGGCCATATCGGTCGCGAATGACGCCCGGAGATTGTGGATCAAACGCGGCCACGCCGTGTGTCCGGCCCTCGCGATGGCCTTCTTGAGCGTGGTCCGAAGGTTGATCTTCGGGTTTTGGTGAACTCGGGGACAGACCCATTCCTCGCCCTCAGGGGCCTGCTCAAATAGGCGCTCGAGCAGTTCCCGGATGACCGGGACCATCGGGACGACGCGACTGGCGTGTCCCTCATGTCCCTCGGTTTTCGGCGACCGCACGTTCAACTTGTCGCGGTCCCAGAGAACATCGCCCCAGCGGAGCAGTCCGACCTCGCTCGGACATCGCAGCCCGGCGAAACGGACAAGCGCGACACTGGCCCGCCACTGGTCGTCGGGCAACTCGTCGAGGACATCGCGCACGACCTCGACGGGGATGTATTGCGTCCGGTCGGGATTGTGCTGGCCACCTGCGACAAGATGCTCGAAGGGGTTCTCGTCGACCATCTTCCAGCGTACGGCTCGCTTGAAGATGCGCTTGGCGACCCGGATGCGCGAAGACTGAGTCGCGGCTGCCATCTTCCGCTTGGTCGGCGACGCCTTGCCCGGCTCCTGTAACGCGGCCCGCCAGTCGTCAGCGGCGGCGGCGTCGATGGTCGCGGCGTCGCGGTCCTCGCCGAAGAAGATCGTCAGCGACTTGACGCCCTGCTCATACGCCGTGTGCGTCGACTGCTTGACGGTCGCGTTCTTGAGGAAGCGGTCGGTCAACTGCTTGAGCGTCACGACCGGAGCGTCGGCTCGCGGCTCGACGAGCCCCTTGTCGACGAGTTTGGTGTGCATCCGGTCGATGAGTCCGGCAACCCATCGCGCGGTCCCCTGCGGAATCGGTTGCCCTTCCTCGCGTGCTGACACGATGCGCTCGACCTCAGTCTGCCATCGCTGCGCGGTCTGCTTGGCGACCTTGCCGAGATAGATCGCCTCGGCCCGCCCGTCGAGTCTGTAAGTGACTCGGAACCCCTTGGCGTTTGATCCTGTCAGTCCAGCCATTGGACACTCCTTCCGTGTGCTTGAGAGTAACTCGATACCCCCTGAGCGCGCCACCATGCCACTCGGTGTGACAAGGCGCAAGTCCGTGAGAGTCGAATCAGGGACATCTGCCTTGAGGGGGCCAGAATGCCCAAGAACGCCACGCTGAGCCCAAGATCGCCACGTTTCAGGCATATGGCCATCATGGTGGCGGCCTTGGCTCCCTCGGTCACTGCTTGAACCGCCAGACCCAACCGCCGTCGTATTCGAGGCGGGCCGACTCGACGCCTGCGGGGTTCTTGGCGCGGTCGAGGGTCTTCCGTGATATGCCCGCTTGGTCGGCTGCTCTGAGAATCTTCGTGGCTGGCTTCGGTCCGTCAGCGAGTTCAGTCTTGAGGAAGTGGACGGCCTCACTGAGCCGCTCGCCCATCTCGCCTGAAGGCGCAGCCAGGACATCGCTCGCCCTTGCGTCGCTCCGAGCGTCCTCGTACTGGACAACCACGTTCCCGAAGCCATCGTCGCCAATGCGGAACGCGTAGCCCGATGAGTCCGGCGCTACGTTGACCTTGAGGGGCATGAGCAGCCGACGCGCATCGTCGTCCGGGTCTTTGGCCAGCACCCACGCCACGCGGGGAACGGCTACCCATTCGATCGCGCCGCCGACCCGGTAGTGCGCCGATGCTTGCTGCGCCTTGTTGAGGTGGGCCACGGCCAGGACCGCGACGCCCGTGTCCTCGGCGAGTCGCTTGAGTTCGTTGAGCGCAGTACGGACATCGTCGGCCTTGTTCCCGTCGCTGCCAGCGGTGAACGCCTTGATCGGGTCGAGGATGACGACCTTTGTGTCGGGGAAGTCCGCGATATGTTGCCGGAGCAGGTCGATATGTTCGGCTATCTGAAAGCCGCGCTCGGCGTCGCCAACTTGCGCGCCGTCGATCCAGTGGACAAGCGACGAGTCGGCATCATGAGCGTCGAGGCGTGGGCGGATTGTGTCGGCCGCGCCGTCCTCGGCGTTGAGAATGACAACCCGACACGGTCCGTTCATGTTGCGGACGCCGCAGGGGAAGTCCCGTCCCGTCGAGATTCGAGCGGCCATGTCGCAGGTCATGAAACTCTTGCCGAGTCCGGCATCGCCCGCGAGCAGCGACAGTTTCCCCTCGGCGAGGAAGCCGCCCCAGAGCCAGTGGATGACCTCCGGCTGGATGTCCGACATCGGACGGAATCGCAGCGACGCGAGCGGCTTGTCGGTCTGCTTCGGCTCAGGCGTGGCCGACTTGGTCATGACATCGGGCTCATCGCGACCGGCGTCGCGCACTCGCCCCCCTCAGCGTCGGCCTCGATCTTCCGAACGGCCTTCGGGTTCGGACGTACCTCGCGCGTCAGCGTGCGGAGTTCGACGAGCCGCTTGTCCGCGGCCTTGGCGGCGCTCGTCAGCGCCCTGCCGGGCTTCGGGGCCTTGCCGAGTTCGTCCAGGCGGTCGAGCATCGGCGTGAGTTGTGACAGCGGGGGGGCGGCGCGTTCGGCGTTGCCGCCGGTCAGCGCCGGGACCGCCAGATTGATCAGCCGTTGAAACTCATGAGTCACCCGGCTATCCGTGCGTACTTTGTGCCGGTGGGCGTCGGCCTCGGCATTGGCCCGTGTCGCGTCCGCAAGCGCCCTCTGGTGGGCCTCACGGATCGGATCGGGCAGCGTGTCCAGAATGGTCTGCTCGGCCTTAGCGACGGCCTGAGCCGCTTTGCTGGCCTCACGGTACTGATCGGCGGCAGCGACGACCTTGCGCAGCGACTTGGCGACCTCGAAGCGTGCGGCGTGCAGCGCGTCGAGCATCGCGTCGCGGGCTTGGCGTTGGAGCAGTTCGGCTTCGGGGGAGTCGCCGAGTTCGGCAGCGGCCTCGGCGCGAGCGGTGTAGCGCCCGACCTTCCTCTCGAAGTCGCCCTCGGTCATGTTCGTGAGTTCAAGATCGGCGGCCACCTTGCCGTCATCGATCCTGCCGCCAGTCGCCGCAGTTGCAGCGGCTTCCTCGATGCGCTCGCGCGCCTGCGCTTCCTCGGATCGTTTCGCGGCGAACCGTCGCCGCACGGCTTCTACAGCATTCGTCATCGTTCATTCCTTTCCCGCGCGCCTGCGCGGAGTGAGTGTCTTCTCACTCAATAACGCGGCGCGGGTCCAGAATGACGCGCGGATTTGCCACTTACTCGGACTTTGTCACTCGGTGTGACTCAGTCCGTTTCCAACGGATAACCCGGTCGAAAAATCTTGTCGGAGTACGGCGGGCCAGTCGTTGTGTCGCCAAGGTGACCACCAAGGGACCCACTCTCTAAAATCTGACTACCTTGGGATAACGGTGACGATCTTGGGGATTTGGTTGACCACCTTGTGGCTTGCCGAACACACACTGGCCGACGATCATTGGCCTCGTGGCTCCGACCACACACAAGGAGATATGCGTTGAAATCCAATCCATTCGTCTCGACGAGCGTTGCCTTTGGCCTGTTTGCAGTCGCCGGTGCCATCACCATCAACACACTGACGAACATCGCTCTAGCAGCATTTCATAGCACCAGAGATTCGGCAGTAATGGTTGCGACAGCGTCGGTTACGTCTGACGCGGCAATAGAGCCAGACGGATTCACTGAGGCGATATACGCACGTCGCATCGGCTTGCTCGACGAGGATGGACAGCTTCGGGTAAGTCTTGCTGTAACCAAGGTCGGAGGAAGTATTGAAATGCTCTCCCCGGACGGTCGACGAGTGATGACGATGTTGGCGACCGATGGGGGGGCATTTTCTCACAAGATCATGAATAGCGGGCAGGAGGTTTACGATTTCGATTCGTCGGATGAGTTCACGGAGTTTGCAATCTATTCGCCCGAAGGCGGATCCTCAATAGAGGCCAGGGCGTGGGACGATGGTCTTACAACCATTGAGTCCGGCGTCCGTTTACCTGCGGCTCCAGAGTATTCCTTGGTCCACCTGCTTGAGCTGTCGGCACAATTGAACAATCAAGGTGCATTGGATGGATCGGCTCTGAGAATGCGAATGCGAGGACCGGATGGTCGTCAGCAGTTCAGTCTGGAGCGGCTTGCCGACGAGGTCGCCAGCTGGGCCTACCTGCCGGCAACTAACTCTCTGATCTTGAAGACCCACTAACTGCCGCCCGGACCATCGCCATGATGCCCGCGCGGACCGCCTCAGGCAGACTGGACCACGCCTCAAGTAGCATACGAAGGTCCGGGTCGACCGATGTAGACGGATTTGTCGCATAGTCCCCCTCGGCATCGTTCGTTTTCCCCGTACTTTGGGAGTTTTCGGGTGAGGGTTCGAGTCCCTCCAGGCCCACTGCCTTCCGTGCTCTCGCTCGCCCTTTGGAGTCCATGTTTCGTCGCCTTCTGCTTGATCTGGTCTACGGCGTCGTGGTCATCGTGGCCGCGCCGTTCTGGATGCGCAAAGCCCGTGGGGATTGGCGCGAGCGGTTCGGGCATCCCGGTGCGGCCGCGCCGAAGGCACCACGACCGTCGGATAGGCGCCGGCACCTGATGATCCACGCGGTGTCGGTCGGCGAGGTGAACCTGACCGTGCCGCTGGTGCGTCGGCTGACCGAGGAAGGGAGCCGGTGGCGTGTGACGGTGAGCGTCGGGACGGATACCGGGATCGCCCGGGCGAGGTCGCTGTTCGGAGACCACGCGTCGGTCGATGTCGTCCGCTACCCGCTCGATGCGAGCTGGGCGGTGCGACGGTTTCTGGACCGCGTCCGGCCCGACGCGGTGGTGCTGGTCGAGCTAGAAGTCTGGCCGAACTTCCTCGACGCGTGCGCGAAGCGTGGGATCCCGGTCGGCGTGGTCAACGGGCGCCTGAGCGAGCGATCGTTCCGTGGGTATCGGCGTCTGAGGCCGGTGCTGAGGAGGTACTTCTCGCGACTGGCCTTCGCGGCGGTGCAGGACGAGGCCTATCGCGAGCGCTTTGCGTCCATGGGGGTGCCCAACGACCGCCTCGTGGTCGCCGGGTCGATGAAGTGGGACTCGGCCGCACTCGGCGTGCCGTGGGAGGCGGCGGACAGACTCGCCAGCGAGATGGGAATCGACAGATCCCGTCCGCTCTTGGTGGGAGGGAGCACCGCGCCGGAGGAGCACCGAGTGCTCGTCGGTGCTTTGCCCGACGGATATGCTCAACTCCTGTGCGCTCCACGCCGACCGGAATGGTTCGACGACGCGGCAGAGATCCTCGGTCCGCGGACCGTGCGCCGGTCGCTCCCTGGGGAGGGGGATGCCTCTGCCGGGCGTTTCGTCCTTGACACGATCGGCGAACTCCGCGCGGCGTATGCCTTGGCCGACGTTGTGGTGGTCGGACGCTCGTTCGGAGAATTGGCCGGTTCAGACCCGATGGAGCCGGCTGCACTGGGTAAACCCGTGCTGATCGGCCCGGCTTACAAAGATTTCCGTGAGGCGGTTGAAGCGCTTCGGCACGCCGGCGGGCTCAAAGTCGTCGAGGCAATCGAGGACATGGAGAGCGAATTGCGCCGATTGCTCAGTGACAAGTCGGCTCGCACCGAGATGGGCGAGGCCGCGGCCCGGTGCGTGCGCGAGCAGGCCGGGGCGACGGAACGGCATGTCGAACTGATCGAGCGGTATCTGTCTGCCGGAGAACCGACCGATGCGTGAATCGTCGTTCCTCCGGCATGTGTATGAGAACGCGAAACGCGCGGGGCACGTGGTGGTCGGGCCGGGGGACGACTGTGCGGTGCTCGATCTCGGAGGCCAGGATCTGCTGCTGATCACGACGGATCAGCTCATCGCCGGGCGTCACTATGACGCGAACTCGACCTCGCCGGAGTTGATCGCACGCAAGGCGCTCGCCCGGAGCGTGAGCGACATCGCGGCGATGGCGGGTCGACCGACCGCGTCGGTCTGCACGGCGAGCTTTGCGCCCGCAGATGAACAGCTCGCGACGGCCTTGTTCGACGCGATGAGCCGGTTCGGCGCGGAGTGGGGGGCGCCGCTGGTCGGGGGCGACTTCGCTTCGGGGGACGCAACCCAGTTCTCGATGACTGTGCTCGGGTCGGTTTCGCGTGCGGGTGTCGGACCGATCCTGCGTTCCGGAGCGAGGCCGGGCGACCTGGTGTGGGTGACCGGGCGGATCGGTGGCTCGTACGAAACGGGACACCATCTCGGTTTCACGCCGCGACACGCGGCCGGACTGGAGCTGCGCGAGCGCTTGGATGATCGGCTGCACGCGATGATCGATGTCTCGGACGGGCTCGGTCGGGATGGCGCGCGACTCGCGACGGCGTCCTCGGTGGGGATCGTGATCGACGCGGAGCGTGTGCCGCTGCGCGTCCCGGAACGTGG
>CAXAVQ010000024.1:0-13264 GCA_963971985.1 uncultured bacterium | reverse complement strand
CGGAAGGACCAGATCGGCGACGGGCGCATCGCCGGCGAAGGCATCGACCTGATCCGCCTGGTCGATGCGCACATCGACGGCTGGGCCGATGACCCGGAACTGGTCGCCGAGCTTGAGCGCTACGCCGACCAGATCGACCGGGCGATCGTTGCGCGGAAGCGGTTCCTCGACAGCGAGGAGACCGACGGCTTCTACGCGATGCAGCAGAATGACCCGGAGCGTGCGCTTGATCTGCTCAAGGAGTCGCTCGATCTGCGCAAGCGCGTGCTCGAACTGAACACGCAGACCCTCGATCGGCTGCGCACCCATCTTTCCACCGAAACCCACGACGATCTGGCCGACGCGTTCTACGAGCAGTCGATCGAACGCGCCATCCCCGCCTCACCGCTCGCGCAGCGCATCGACGCGGCCCGTGAGCTGCCCACACTCAGCGCCGACCAGCGTGCACGCATCGCCGAAGCGCTGGCCCGCTACGACGAAACTTCGCTCGCTACGAAGCGCAGCCTCTTCGAAGCGCTGAGCCAGACGCAGATGGACATCCTGCCCGCCATGCTCCACGAGGAGATCGAGCGCCGCGCCGCGGGCGAGGAACGCATCACCGATGAAGAACTCAAACAGCCCCAACCCCTTCTCGACGAGGCCATGGCCGCCCGCCTCGAACGCGAACGCGCCGCCTGGAACGCCGTGAAGCCGGTCCTCAGCCGCGAGCAACTCACTGAGTTGCCCAAACTCGACATGGAAACCGTGTGGTTCCCGAACATCAACTGGTTCGGGCTCTGAATCCCGACGCCGCCCTCACGGGCTCGCCGAACCGGCGCGATCGATCGTCCGTATCGCCATCCGAGGAGGACCCAAGATGTCCAACCGACCAGTGCTCCGCCCCCTGCTGCTGACGCTCGCTCTGCTGCTGTTCTCGCCGCTCGCGCTCGCGCAGTACGGCCTGAGCAACCCGCTCATCGGCCTCAAGACCGCCCCGCCGGTCACGAAGTCGGACATCCGCATCATCGACTCCATCCTCGGCCTCGACGAATCGCAGCGATCCCTTACGGGCGCGCTCTACGACGATTTCTTCGAGCGGTACCGCGTCGAAGCCGATGCGCTCGAAGCCGAGCTCACGGCGATGATCGACGAGTCCATCGTCAGGCAGGACTCGACGATCACGCGCGAGGCGGAGGACAAGGCCGAACAGTGGGACCAGCGCCGCCTGGAATGGCGCGCCGAGTTCCTGACCGATCTCAAACTGCTGCTCGACCAGCAGCAGGTCGAACTGTGGCCCAAGGTCGAGCGCGAACTGCGTCGCCACGACCTGATCGGGCGCGGGCGTCTCGCCGGCGAAAAAGTCGATCTCATCCGCCTCGTCGATGCCCACGTCGCAGACTGGGACGCCAACACCGAACTCGTCGAAGCGCTCGACCGCTACGCCGACCAGCTCGACCGGGCCCTCCGCGCCCGCCAGCGTGCGCTCGACAACGAACAGACCGCCGAGTTCTGGCGCACCTGCCAGGACGAGCCCTACCGCGCCAGGGAGATCTATGAGGATGTCCTGCCGACGCGCGTCCGGGTGCGTGACATCAACCTCGAAACGCTTCGCACGATCGGCAAACTGCTCTCCGAGGACGACGCCGTCGCCGTCGAACGTGCCTTCTACAGTGAGGCCCTGCGCTCGCACTCGCCGATCTCACCGATCGAGACTCGCATCCGCGCCGCCTCGTCGCTGCCATCCCTGTCATCGGCCCAGCGCGAGCAGATCGCGACGATCCTGCAGGACTACGAACCGCGCCGGCACCGCGCGGTCGTTGGCTTCTTCGACGCGGTCGCCGAGATGGAAGCCGAGCTGCTCCCCGACACCATCGCCAACAAAATCGCGCAGATCGAGCACGACGCCTCCGGTGCCGATCCCGCGGCCTTCCGCGTCACCGATCGCGTGCCGCAGGACGTCAAAGACGCGCTGGGCGCCCGCCTCGAAACCGACCTCGCGGTCTGGCAACGCATCAACGCCGTGCTGAGTTCCGATCAGCGCGCCGACCTGCCGCGCCCGGACGAGGACATCATCTGGTTCCGCGAGTACCTGTCGCACGAACTCTGAATGGCCTCACCCGCCCCGCAGTTCCTTCTCCCACGCCTCGAACGCGAAGCGGTACACGTCCGGCCGGAACTTGCCCCACTCTCCCAGCGACTCGGGGATCGTGTACTGCTCCCACGCCTCGCTCGCCGGGACGCCGTTGGCGATCGCCCGCTTCGCCGCCTCGGCCGTGTGGAGCATCAGTTCCATGTACGGCTCCAGATCGGCGCGACTCGCGAGGCTCCCGTGACCCGGCACATAGGTCGTCTCGTCGTCGTCGTCGAGCAGGTTGTCCAGCGCATCGATCCAGCGCGACGGGATCGCGTCGCCGTAGAACGGGAACAGCCCGTTGAACACCAGATCGCCCGTGAATACCACCCGCGGCGAGTCCACGTGCACCGTCAGGTCGCTCGGCGTGTGCCCCATCCGCTGGCGCAGCGTCACCGAGCGCCCGCCAAGATCGATAGTCAGCCGCTCCTCGCGCGCTGGCACCAGCGCATCGGGCAGGACGGTCTTGATGTTCGCGTTCACCAGGCCCATGCCATCGGGCTCGCTGTCGACACGCGCCGCCCGCTCTGCCATCAGCTCGCGCGTCGTCGCGGTCGAAATGATCTTCGGCCCACCGTCCTGGCGCAGGTAGCCTTCCAGCCCGTTGGAGTGATCGCCGTGCAGGTGCGTGAGCACGACGTAGTCCGGCCAGCGCCCGGTCAGTTCCCTGGCGAGCTGGTTGATCCAGCGCCCGCCGGCGGGCGTGTTGAACCCCTCGATGCACAGCACGCCGTCGCGCCCCGCGACGATGCCGCCGTTCGACACCGTCGTGTAGTCGCCGCCCGACGTCACCGACACCACCGCCCACACGCCGTCGGCGATCTTTTCCACCCGCGCGAACGGCGTGGTCAGCTGCGCCTGGCCCTTCGGCTGCTGCGCGAACGCCCGGCGCGTCATCACCGGAGCCGCGGCCAGCGCCATCGCCACGTACGCCCCGCACCCGAGCGACGCCCCGAGGAAGCCGCGCCGGTTCATCGCGCAGGAGCACGACGCCTCGCTGATCGTGGGACGATTCGACGGCTCAGACCCATTCGCTTCGTTCATGGCAATCTCCTCGCTGGATGACCGAATCGCTTCTTCGGTCCGGGAGGACCGCTCCTGACAATATACCCACGATCCGCCGGTTCTCATGCGCCGGATTTCCCTTGGCGTGGGGGGTGGCGATACCTATAAAGGTGGATGCGTCCGAGACTGACGCGCCGCCGCGACTCAAACCCCCGAGAGCCCCCGCCCATGACGACGAAACGAATCCTCATTGCGATCGCGGTCATTGGCGCCCTGATCGCCGGTGCTCTCGTCTACGCCAGCACCCGCCCGCTGATCCCCGCTGCCAAACTACAGCCCGACCTCGATCCGGCAAACGCGACACCGGCGGAATGGCGGGCGCAGGCGAAGCGGGTACTCGATGAGATTGAGACAGTCGCGCGGATCCTCCCAGAGGACACGCCTCAGCAGGTACGCCAGAGAGACACCTCACTGCATCTGGCATCACTTCTGAGCGTGCGCCTGGGTGACGTCAAGCGAACACTCTCCTTGCTCGGAGAAATCAGCGATACAACCGAGCAATCTCGCGTGCTCCGAGCTGTGTGTTTCGAACCAGCAGCCACTGGCCAGACCGAAACTGTCGCCGAACTGCTCGCTGCAGCGTGGACGGATAAAGATGCAGCGAAGATAACGTCCGCGCTTGCATTCGCGTACGCGAGAGCCAACGCCCCCCAAGTTGCGGAGAACGTGCTCGCCGATCCACGGTTCCAGTCTGACGAACTCGATCGAATCGACCCGAACCGCCGCCTGATGCCTTTGGGAGAGATCGCGGACGCGTACGCCCGAACTGGTAAACACGACGAAGCGAAGCGTATCGCGAGGGAGGCCGAGAGGATCTTGATCTTCGAAGAGGACCCGAGAATCCGCCATCTGCGGCAAATGAACATCGCTGAGATGTACATCGCGGGACGCGACCCGGACTCTGCACTGCGAATTATCGACGATGCAACCGACGGGTTCCGCGTTGAAGAATTGCTCTCCGACATTGCAAAGGTACAGGCCGTCCAGCAGGACCTGGAAGCCGCAGCACAGACGCGAGGACGCATTGAGAACCTGTTCCTTCGGGCCTACGCCTGCACATATCCGGCAGCGGACCACGCACAGTCGGGTCGGACCGAGATTGCCCGTGGTCTCTTTGCCGAAGCCGATCGCATCAGCGAAGGACTCACAAGTACGATCGATCGCTTCTTCATGCTCGTCCACATGACCGAATACCGGCACAAGGGCGGTCTCCACGACGATGCCAACGCAACCGCCGATCGCGCCCTCAACCTGCTCGCGGAGTACCCCGCGAGCCCCGCCAAAGCAACCGAGCTTTGTCGGTTGCTGGAAGTCCAAATCGAAGCCGACCAGGCGGAGTCGTCGCGCGCCCTTCTTGAACTCATCATCGATGTTTTTGAAACCTCGGACCCGAGTCTCCGCCACGAGTACAGTCTCGAGAACAGACTCGCCAGCGCCGCCGCGGCCCTCGGGCTTGATCAGGATGCCGAACTCCGATTCGCCGCCGCGACCGCGGCTGCGATGAGTGAGGAAGATCTCTCGGCACGGATCGAGAGACTGCGTCGCATCGCGATGACACAGACGGAGCACGGGCGCGTGGAAAACGCATCGCAGACCTTTGCGCTCGCGTTAGCAGCGCTCAGCGAATTAGAACCGGCAGAGGCCGCACGGAGTGTGAAGCAACTCAGCCGTGCCCTCGCCGAAGCCGGGCGTGTCACGGTGGCGATCGACATCGCAGGCACGGTCGCGGACCCCTTCGAAAGAGTGATGGCTCTCGAAGCGGCCGGTTCAATCCTTGCATTCAAGGCCGAACGCATCGAACGCGGGGCAGCCAACTAGCGAGCCAAAAGCGCTACCCTTCCCCCCGCGATAAGGCCTGTCGCGAGCTTCAGAGCCCAACGCCCATGACCATGAAACGAACCCTCATTGCTGTGCCCCTTGCCGCTGGCATAGCGCTGATCTCAGGCGTCTTTCTGTACGCCAACACCCGCCCGGTAATCCCCGCCGACAAGATGCAGCCCGATCTCGACCCGGCAACCGCGACACCTGAACAATGGCGAGCGCAGGCCGAGCGAATCGTCGCAGCGGCCTCAGCTGTCATGCCGCTCGTGTCCGAAGAGCTCGACCGCGACGGCATTCCGCACAAAGACGCGTTGCGTCACTATCTCGGCGTGCACTATGGCGAGTTGGGAGACCCGGAGTCGGTGGCTCGCCTCTCCGAAGAACGCGCGACAGTAGGCAGACAAAGCGGATGGCTCTCGAGCGCACGCGCACCAGCTTCCATCGGCGACATTGATACCGTGAGCAGACTCGTCGAACTCGCACCTACCGATGAGATTCGCGACCGATTGCGACTCAAACTCATTCGGGCGTACGCAAATGCAGACGATCCCGAAAGTGCCGTCGAGCTCTATCAGCACCCCGATCTCGCCGAACTGATCCAATCCCGTCCGGTACTGGATGGAATGTCAGAGATCATCGCCTCCATAGTCAGAGCCGGGAAACAATCGCAGGCGCGAGAGCTGCTGCTCCAGGCAGAACAGATGTTGACACCAAGCAAAGTCAAGTTGATCGAATCGCTCCGCTACCAGCTCATGAGGTGCTACATCATCGCCGGCGATCTGGATTCGGCTCGTCGGCTTCTCACCGAAATCGACGCCGACGATTATGACTTGGGTGAGTTCGCCGAACAGCAAGCACGCCAGATAGATTTCAAGGGCGCGCGAGCCACCCGCGAGGTGATGGAAGAAGTTTTGATTCGGGTCTATTCTTGCGCCGATGCCGCACGCCACCTCGCGCTCGCGGGTGAGGAGGATGCCGCACGGGAACTGTTCGCAGAAGCCATCGCGATCGCCGAGGCCATGGAGCCGGAGTGGGACTACCGGGACACGATGACCAACGAGACCGCGCTGATCCACACCGCGAGGCGGCAGCACGAAGCTGGCTTTGTTGCCGATGCTGCTCGGACCACCGGGCGCGCATTCGAGCTGATCGAGCAGCAGCACAGCGACGAGTTCTACAAGACGCAAGCACTGGCCGAACTTCTCGAACTCCTGCTCGAGATCGAACAGTCCGAGTTGGCCAAGGAAGTCTACGAACGGACCGCAGCGATCACGACGGGTACCACGCAGAGCGACGGTGATGTGTTTGACCTACTCATCAATCTGGGGCGGGCAGCATCAAAGCTCGGTAAACCGGACGCCTCCGCCGAGCATTTCGAGGCGGCGCTGGACCTCGCAATCTTTTTGCAGTCAGCTCCGGATCCGCAAACCCAGCATGAGGCCGTACATGTTCTGCAAACCGCCATCGCTCAGTCCGAATCGGGCGAGCAAGACGCCGCGGCCGAGACACTCACACTCGCGACGCAGATACTCAGAAGGGCAAAGGACTCCGATCGGGATGAGATCCGCGACGACATCGCCAAAGCACTGGTGCTCACCGGACGAACCACCGCCGCGCTAAACCTCGCGGAACAGATCGAAGACCCGTATGACCGGGCATGGTTGCTGTGCGAATTGGCGGCA
This sequence comes from uncultured bacterium, assembly GCA_963971985.1. GTDB lineage: Bacteria > Planctomycetota > Phycisphaerae > Phycisphaerales > UBA1924 > JANSXG01. The sequence continues at coordinate 6,586 of CAXAVQ010000024.1, read as the reverse complement.
ATTAATGTCGACAAAGCAAGATCAGAGAAGTACTGGGGAATACACGGCGACTAGCTCCCCCGCTACCCTTCCCCAGTGCCCCCACTCCTCCCCGAAATCCTCTTCCTCGGCACCGGCACCTCCAGCGGCGTGCCGGTCATCGCCTGCGCCTGCGACACCTGCTGCTCGTCCGACCCGCGCGACAACCGGACCCGCACCGGGGCCGCCGTGCGCTGGACCGATGACTCCGGGCAATCCCGCGTGGTCCTTCTCGATGCCGGGCCCGACCTGCGCACGCAGGCCCTCCGCCACAACCTCTGGCGGGCCGACGCCATCCTCTTTACGCACAACCACGTGGACCACCTGTTCGGCCTCGACGATGTGCGGCGCTTCAACGTCGCCATGCGCAGCCCCATCGACATCTACGCGGAAGAGCGCGTCTGGGAAGCGCTGCACCGCGTTTACAAGCATGTCTTCGACAAGGGCGCGAACATCAACGACTCCTTCGTCGCCGACCTGATCGAGCGCCGCATCGAAGACCCCGACGGCGCGAACACGCCCGACCCGCGCTCAGGGCGCTTGCCCGCCTCACAAGGCGGAGCCGCCGCGCCGATCGACCTCCACGGCATGCGATTCACCCCCATCCGCCTGCTCCACGGCCACCTGCCCATCCTGGGCTTCCGCATCGAGCCCATCCCCGGCACCGACCTCGCCCGGCGAGTCGAGGCCTCTCCCCACAACCCCTTCCCCTTCGCCTGGTACACCGACACCTCGGCCATCCCCCCGAAATCCTGGCAGCCCCTCTCCGGCCTCCGCGCCCTCGCCCTCGACGGCCTGCGCCACCGCTCCCACCCCACCCACTTCAATCTCGACCGGGCCGTGGACGCCGCCGAGCGACTCGGGGCCGACCAGACCTGGCTGATCCACATCGCCCACGAGGTGCTCCACGCCCGCGACGAGCCGGACATGCCCGAGCCCGTCCGCTTCGGCATCGACGGCCTGGTCCTCTCCTGCGATCAGCCCCCGCGCATCGAGACCGGCCCCGGGCACTCCCAATCCGTCCCACCGGTCGATAGGAGAAGCCCGGACGATCCCCGGCCCGTTCGCGTCGAGCCGGAGGGCGAGCCGTCGTAGGGTGTTGTGTGGCATGCTCAAACTCGTTTGAGCATGTCTGGGCCCCAAGAAACCATGCTCAAGCGGAGCTTGAGCATGCCACACCAGATCACAAACATATATATCTTCCTCCTTCTCCCCTCGCGGGAGAAGGTGGCCGCGAAGCGGTCGGATGAGGGGGCGGTCCGAAGCTTCCAGCCGCTCCGGTACCAGCCGCGCACGGCAGTAAGCGGCTTTCCCCCGCTCGCACCTGCGGTGCGAACCCCTCACCCCAACCCTCGCCCGCCCAATCCACAATGAGGGAGAGGGAGCCAAACCCTCACACCCCCAGCCGCTCGCGCTCCGCCCGGATCGCGTCGATGCAGAACTGGATGTGCTCCGCCGCGAACGCCTCATCATCCGCCGGCTTCACCAAGCCACGCATGTCCTCGATGCCCTCGGCGATGTCCTCCCGGCTCACCGCCGCGGCGAAGGACTTGTCCTTCAGCTTCTTGCGCACCGACTTGGCCTGCAGCGTCGCCACTCCCTCCGGGCGAACCTTCGCGCAGGAGTGTACGGCGCGTGCCCGAGGATCGCCGTGCGGATCTCCTCGTCCACCCCGAGCGACTCAAGATGCGCCACCCCCACCGTCGGATGCTCCGAAGCGTCCGGGTGCTTCTCGTAGTCGAAATCGTGCAGCAGCCCGGCGACGACCCAGCGGTCCTTCTCACCGGGCTCAAGCTGCTCCGCGTACGCCCCCATGCACGACGCCACACACTCCATGTGCACCCGCAGCGCTTCGCTGGCGGTCCACTCGTGCATCAACGCCCGCGCCTGATCGATGGTCATGCTCATGCGGGGAGTGTAGCGACGCGTATCTACAGACGATCCATTGGTCGAGAATTTGGATCGGCGCCCGGCGTGGATGAACGCTGATCGCGCCAGTACTTGCGCCACTGCCATATCGCGACCCGGATCAGCAGGTACATCGCAATGATCGCGAGCACGAGAATCTCGAAGTTGCCCAGTCTTCCCATCGCTCACCTCCTTGATCGAACAACCGGCCATCTACCGAAACAGCGACCAGATCCTCCACCCCGCGAGCACCCAGAGTGTGCCGATCAGACCGTACGTCGGAAGCAGCGTCTGGGCCGAACGGGAACGCCTCCCGCTGACCCAGGCTTCCGGTTCTCCACGCGCCGGGAATGAACTCCGTTGCGTCGTTTCGACGTCATCGTTCATCAGCGAGGCGATGGGACCATCAATCCACGACTGCGAAAGCACCTCAGCGAGGCCCTTCTCGAACTCGGGTGCCCCGAGAGTCGTCGCGAGGTCCGTCGCATCAACAGGTGTCTCGGTCCGGACCTCCAGCCAGCCGGACCCGTTCGGATCCCGCATCAACTCGACTTGACGGCTTTCGTATCCGAAGACCACTCGATCGGGCTCAAAATCCGGGCGATCCTCCGGCGGCGGCCAGAACCATCTTGTGGTCGTCCCCGTGACGGTGACATGCGGATGCCTCATGTTGTACAAATTGACAATCGCGTTTCGCTCGATCACAAAGACCCTCGGCCCGTACGCCGAAGCGTGGATCGAGACGAAAGAAGCAAACGCGGCGATCGCGAGTACTCGAAGAACCGTCCGCGGCCTGTCACGCGGCTTGGCGAGTTTGCGCTTCGCACCGCACTCCGGGCAGACCGGTTCCTCGATATCCACGAGCGAATACCCGCACCACGCACACTCGGTTGCGGGTCCTCGCTTCTGACGAACAACCACCCGCATCATGAGCCAGATGATGCCGACAATGCACGCGCCGTAGGCAAGCATCTCAAGCCAAATCACAACCGCTTCACCACGCTCGGCTGCCCCATCAGGAACGTGATCTCCAGTTCGTCTCCCGGCGCGGGCGGGTCGAGGATCAGGTGGCTCGGCAGGCGCAGCGCGACCGGGTCTTTGCCCGGCTCATCGAGCGGTGACAGGGCGGTGTCGTAGTACACGTCGCCGTGGATGTCGGCCTTCTTCACGCCGCGCACGACGTAGGAGGCCGAGCCCATCATGGGGAGTCCGGGGTTTGGCATCGGTCCAGACTACCAGCCCTCGGCGCACACGCACAGCAAAAAACCGGGGCCACGCGATCACTTGGCCCCGGCTCGGGACGCCCCCGAATGTGATTCGTTTCCCTGGTCCGATGTGCCCAACCGAGTCGCGGATCACGCCAGCAGGTCGATCAGGCTCCCGCTGACCTCGTCCGCCGCCTTCACGAACGCCGCCGCGGCCGAGTACTGCGTCCGTGCAGCCGTCAGACCGACCATGGCGCTCGCCGGATCGTTCGCTTCTCCGGACCCACCTCGCGCTGCGCTCGACAGCTCGACGCGGTCCACCGCCGGCACGCGACCGGTGCTCGTGCCCACGCCGAACGCCTGCACGACGCCGATGCCCGCCGACTCGACCGCAGCAGACGCACGCTGCATGCCCTGCGCGGCGGTGGCCATCAGCGAGCCGTAGCCCGCAGAAGAAGATGAGACCGGAGCGATGCTCATACGAATGAACATCGAATATCCACGAGCCCCGATCACGCGCCGATCTCTGGCGATCGGGCGATCGGTTCCGTCTGTGATGGTTATTCGCTCTGGATGTCGTCGGGATCCACTACGTCACGCGGCTCGACCACCGGCTCGAGGTCGATCTCCGGACGCTTGCGGAAGACGAGATCGAAGGGCAGTTCCATGCCGCCACCGGCGGGGACGACCAGCGTGCCGTCGCGCAGCACCGCTTCGGCCCGGTCGGCGTCGTCGCCGGGCACGCCGAGCAGCGCGCTCACCCGGTCGCCGTCGACCGACCAGGTCCCGCTCGGCGCGGGCTGAATGCCGGTGACGAACGCCGTGCCGTCGGGCTCGAGGTGCAGGCTGATGGTCAGGCTTTGGAGCATGGACAGCGCCATGCCCATGGCCATCTGCTGGCTGGGGTCTTCGATGTCGTCGATCCCGTCGGCAGCGAGATCACGCACCGCCGAGGCATCGAGGTCGTAGACGCCGGCGACGGCGGACTCGCGAGGAGCGGCGCAGGCGCCACAGGTCAGAGCGACAATCAGCATTGCGGCGATGCAGACGACACGCGAAACCGGTGAGAATCGAGAAGCGATCATGATGGTCCTCCGTGCCCAGAGTAGCGTCAAATGCTCACCGCTGAACCAGCACATACTCCAGCACCTTCACCGCCTGCTCCGGCGTCTGCGCCACCGCCAACGCCGCGGCGTCCACCTCCTTGAGCGCGTGCGTCAGTTCCGGGTCATGGAGCACCACCAGCGGCTTGCCCAGCGCGACCGCCTGCCCGGCGTCCAGCGCCGCGTTCCACTCGCGATACTTCCCGGCGAAGCGCACCATCACGAGATCGGCGTTTCGGATGTGGTGGCGCGTGCGGATCGCGTTGACCTTCGCGCTGGCGTGGTCCTTCACCCAGCCCGTCGGCTCCTCGCCGAGCAGCTCGTGCCCGACGGTCCGCTCCGCCGCCTCGTCCGACACCGCGTGATCGGTGACGGGCGAGGCGAACTCGACATCCAGCCCCGCCCGGTCCGACAGCGCCCGAATCGCTTCGCGCCAGTCGGAGTGGATTTCACCGGCCAAGTACACCCTGAACGCCATCGCTCGTCCTTTCGCTCCGTGCCCAGCGGCACCCTCTGGTTCTCCAACGCAGGGTACGCTGGCCGCGTGCCCGAGACACCCGACCTCACCCTGCAATCCTTCCCCCTGATCACGCCCCCCGGCGCAGAACTGCGCCTCTGGCTCCCCGCCGACCCGGATGACCACGTCCGGCGCGCGCAGACCGAGCGATCCGGTCCGTCTTCCGACCTCCTCGGCTTCTGGGCCACCCTCTGGCCCGCTGCGATCACCAGCGCCCAGCTCGTCGGCACCACCAACCTCATCGACGAGGGCACCTCAATCCTCGAAATCGGCTGCGGCTGCGGGCTCGTCGGACTCGCCGCCGCCATGCGCGGCGCCACGGTCACCCTGACCGACGGCGACCCCGCCGGCGTCGAGCTGACCGTGCGCAACATCAGCGAGAACGCACTCGACGACCGCTGTCGCGCCGAGGTCTTCCGCTGGGAAGACCCGCCCGACCCGGCATGGCAGCCCGACCTGCTGCTCGGCTGCGATGTGCTCTACGACCCGAAGGCCCACCCCCTGCTCGCCCGGCTCATCGCCGACCTGAATTGCACCGCCCTGCTCACCGACCCGCAGCGCCCGAGCGCTGCCGGCGCGAGTTCCATCTTCCGCGATCACGGCCTGCGCGTCTGGGAAACCACCGCACCACCCGCCCCCGGCGGCTGCGCACTCCGCGTCCTGATGGTCCAACCGAACTAACCGTCTCTTCCATCGACTTTCTCTCGGTGGGATGGGCGTCCCGCCCGTCCTCTCTTTCCCCTCTCTCAATCTTCTTTCTCGGGCGGTTCCCCAAGCCCCTTCTTCCCAACCGACTCTGCGATAATGCTCCCCCATGATCTCCGCACTCCTCTTCTTCGTCGGCATCACCATCCTCATCTTCGGCGGCGATGCCCTCGTCCGCGGCGCCTCCGCCCTTGCCGCCCGCCTCGGTGTGCCGCCCATCGCCATCGGCCTGACCGTCGTCGCCTTCGGCACCAGTTCGCCCGAACTGGTCGTCAACCTATCGGCGAGTTTTAACGGCACGAGCGAAATCGGCTTCGGCAACGTCGTCGGCTCCAACATCGCCAACATCGGCCTGCTGCTTGGCATCACCGCGCTGCTGTGGCCGATCTCCGTGCACAGCACCATCATCGCGCGCGAGATCCCCATGATGGTCCTCGCCACGCTCGTCGCCATCGCCCTCGGCCTCGACGCCTGGTTCGGCACCGGCGACAGCGCATTCAGTCGCGGCGAGGGCATCGCCCTGCTCCTGCTGTTCTGCGTGTTCATGTACTACACGCTCGCCGAAGTCATCCGGGGGCGGGCCGACGACGCGCTCGCCGTCGAATCCGACGCGCAGATCAAACCAACCGCAAAGCTCGGCCTGAGCATCCTGCTGGTGGTCATCGGTCTCGCGGGACTGGTCGTCGGCGGCGAACTCGCCGTGCGCGGCGCCACCGGAATCGCCAGGGCCCTGGGCATGTCCGATGTCGTCATCGGCCTGACCATTGTCGCCGTCGGCACGAGCCTGCCCGAACTCGCGACCTCGCTCATCGCCGCACGCAAGGGCGCCGTCGACATGGCCGTCGGCAACATCGTCGGCTCGAACATCTTCAACCTGCTGTTCATCTACGGCCTGACTATGACCGTCGCTCCGGCCGGCGTGCCCGCGTCCGGCGGCATCGACCTGCTCGTCGCGCTCGGATTCGCCGTCGCCCTGCTGATCATGGCCTGGACTGGCAACCGGCGCATCACGCGTCTCGAAGGCGCGCTGCTCCTCGCCGGCTATGTTGGGTACGTCGTGTATCTCCTGACCCGCGGCAGTTCATGAATCCCTAACCGGATGCTGACTCTGCAAATGTGAAGAACGCTCC
>CAXAVQ010000023.1:0-13324 GCA_963971985.1 uncultured bacterium | reverse complement strand
CACCACCGCCGCCGTAGCCGCCGCGTCCACCGCCGCCGCCACCACGATCTTCGCGGGGCTTGGCTTCGTTGACGTTGAGCTGACGGCCGCCCATATCGAAGCCGTTGAGCTTCGTGATGGCGTTCGACGCTTCGCTGTCGCTCGGCATCTCAACGAAGCCGAAGCCGCGAGGCTGGCCGGTGTCACGATCGGTGATGATCGCGACGTCGCTGACTTGGCCGTGCTCGGCGAAGAGTTCGCGAACGTCGGTTTCGGAGGATGAGAACGGCAGGTTTCCAACATAGATCTTCATGGCAAGGTGCCCTGTGAGCCCGAAAAAGTGAATCCGAATAAGACCTTCCGGGCGGATCTATGACGGAACGCGCGCACACGACAGTCGGCACGTTTGCCTCGGTCGCTGCGAGCGGCGTCACTGTACCAGAATTCAGGCGTATACCCTCGATCCGGCCAACAAAGGTCGAATATGGCGTTTGCGGGTCAGGACCGCCTGTTTTGGATGTGCGTCGCGTGTGGATCTTCTGATCGGTCAAGTGGGTGTCGCGTCGCGGACCACCTGAACGAGGGCCTCGGCGAGCGCGTCGTATTGCGAACGATCGTTGTACAACTGGGCCGACAACCGGATCGCGCGCCCGAACGTGGTGCCCTGCGGGTTGATGCCGGCGCTGCCGAGCACGCTCCGATCCGGCCAGGGGACGACGGGCACCTGGATGGCGAAGCGGTCGAGAAGTTCGTTCTGCATCGGGTCGTGGTAACGCGTCGCACCCGGCGCGGGCGGTCGATCGCGCGGCGGAAGCCCGAGCGTCGCGATCGATCCGATCATCGACTCGGGAACGGGTGGTTCGGTGCCGAGCGCGCCGGCAACCGATTGTCGCGCTTCGAGGACGAGCGCACGATTGCGCTGCATGATCGCGTGCCACGAGGCGCGTTCACCACTGAGTGTCGGATCCGCCTCCTGCACGATGGATGCCATCGTGTCGATCGCCGCGGGGATGGCCAGGTACGCGGTCGGGTCGCCGGTGCCGGTCCAGCCGAACTCGAGTTCGAAGCGCGTGCGATCGGCGCGTCTCGCGTTGAACCCGTGGGAGATGACGGCCGGGTGGATCGTCGGCTGCAGGTCGCGTTTGACGTAGAGGAACGCGGCTCCCTTCGGCGCGCACATCCACTTGTGGCAGTTGCCCGTGTAGTAATCGGGATCGAGCGCTGAGAGATCGAGCGGGACCATGCCGGGGGCGTGGGCACCGTCGATGAGCAGCTGGATACCGCGCACGCGGAGTTCGGTCTGGATGCGTTCGATCGGGAGCACGATGGCGGTCGGGCTGGTGATGTGGCTGAGCATGACCAGTCGCGTGCGAAGGGTGACGGCGGCGAGCAGGGCCTCGACGATCTGGTCTTCCGACTCGATGGGCCACGGGAGCCGGGCCATGGTGAGGTTCGCGCCCGTCCGGTCGGCGATGAACTTCGCGGCGTTGACGCAGGCGTTGTACTCGTGATCGCAGGTGAGGATCTCATCGCCCGGCTCGAAGTCGAGCGATCGGAGCACGGCGTTGATGCCATGGGTCGCGTTGGGGACAAAGGCGAGGTCCGCTGGTTCGCCGACGCCGAGGAACGAAGCGAGGCGCGAACGGGCCTCGTCGTGGAGCGGCTCGAGCTGCTCAACCATGTAGCGCACGGGCTCGCGCTCGAGCATGTCGCGGAACCGGGACTGCGCGTCAAGCACCGCGTCCGGGCACGCGCCGAAGCTGCCGTGGTTCAGAAACACCACGCCCTTGTCGAGGCGGGACCAGTGTCGGGCGAGCGCGGAATACTGCGTCGTGGTTGGCATGGCCGGATTCTAGAGCGGACCCCGGCACGCGCCTCTGCATCGCCCTGTTCGCGGGTTGCGTTCGTCAGAAACCGGAGCCGCGGTCTCGCTGACCGATCAGGGGCAGGTCTGACCGAACGTGCCGAGCAGCGCGTTGAGGTCGGCGAGATCGGTGTCGCCGTCGCCATCGATGTCGCCGGCATCGTTCTGACCGAACGCACCGAGCAGGATGTTGAGGTCGGTCAGGTTGACCGTGCCGTCTCCGGAGACGTCGCCGCAGGGCGGGAGCGGCTGGCCGACGGCGCGGATCATCCAGACGCCGAAGATCGGCACGAAATCCGGGTTGTCCATCGTGGTGAAGAAGGGTGATGCACCGAGATCTTCGGGGTCGATGTCGTCGGAGTAGAAGAGCCAGGCGTTCTCGCCACCGACGGGCTGCGGGTCGAGTCGCGCCGGGCGATCGACGCCGCCTCGTGCGAACACGTTGGCGGCGACGAAGAAGCCGCCTTCGACGATGGTCGGCGGGATCGGCGCAACGTTGAATCCGCCCTGCGTGAACACGGTCGGGATGATGGTGGTCTCTGCGACGGGGACGGCGTTGGTCGGGTCGCCGTCGTTGTCGGGATCTTCAAAGAGGTAGAGCGTCAGCGGGAGGGGCTGGTTGAACGCGTCGCGCGGGTAGCTGGTGCCGAGGCCGACTTGCAGTTCGAAGATCTGGCGTCCGGTTGACTGGGCCTGGAAGTAGTTGCCCCAGAGCATGTCGGCGTCGAACGTCGAGGGCGGACCGACGTTCACGTTGCCCGAACCGTCGTCGAGTTTGTACAGAAAGGTCTCTTCTCCTGCGGACGCGAGCGAAGCGGTCGCGAGTGCGGCGACCGAGACCACGACGAAGCATGCGTGACGCATGGGGACTCCTTGGGCGGAACGGGTTTCTCTCTCTTGGCGGTCCGTTTTTTATCGGACAACCCGAGAGCGTATCCCCCGGCGAACGGGTACGCTTCGGATCCATGCGAATTGTTGTGAGCGGATTGATTCTGGCTATTCTGGGCGTCGCTGCAGCCCTCCTTCTCGGGGGGGCGGAGCCGCTTCAGGTCGGACTGCTGGGCGTCGGGATCGCGATGCTGATCATCGGCGGCGACGTGCTGGTCCGCGGCGCGGTGGCGATCGCTGACCGGCTGGGCGTCCCGGCGATCATCATCGGCCTGACGGTGGTGGCATTCGGCACCTCTGCACCGGAGCTCGCGCTGAACATCGCGGCGGCGGTCAAAGGGAACGACGAACTCAGTTTCGGCAACATCATCGGCTCGAACATCGCGAACATTGGGCTGATCCTCGGGCTGAGCGCGATGGTGCTCCCGCTCAAGGTCAACAACTCGGTCGTGAAGCGGGAACTCCCGCTGATGCTGATCGCGACCGTGCTGACGGCCTCTCTTGCCGTATTCCCGTTCGAAAGCGGCGAGTGGGACCACGGGGTGCTCTCGCGGATCGACGGCGTTCTCCTGCTCGTGGGCTTCGTAGTCACGATGCTCATGATCTTCTGGTCGGCGAAGAACCCCGCCTCTTCGGGTGGGCCGGAGATTGAGGCGGAGATCGCCGAGCTACGCGAAGCGGCGCAGCACCAACCCGTCTGGCGCGGGCTGGTGCTGGTGCTGCTCGGGCTCGGGGCGCTCGTCGCTGGCGGGCAGGTCAGCGAACAGGCGGCCAGTTCCATCGCCGCGGCGATGGGCATGAGCGACGAGATGATCGGCCTCACGGTGGTGGCGGTCGCCACGAGCCTGCCGGAACTGGCGACGTCGCTGGCGGCGATCCGGCGGGGGCAGGTAGACATCGCGGTCGGGAACGTGGTCGGGTCGAACCTGTTCAACCTCCTGCTGGTGCTCGGGGTTACAAGCGTGATCGCCCCTGTTGATGTTCCCGGCGGCGGGTACGCGGCGTTGAGCATCATGCTGGTGCTCAGCTTCCTGCTCGTCCCGATGTCGATGACCTTCGGGCGCACCGTCAGTCGGCTGGAGGGGCTCTCACTGCTCGTGCTGTACCTTGGATACATGGCCTGGACCGTGAACGACGCGCTCAACGCATCGGGGGCGTGATGGACGACAAGCCGTTCGAACCGACTGCGCCCGGGGTGGGAGACGCGCCGGAAGCCGCTGCGCTTGAGGAAGTCCGCGTGCCCGTCGCGGTGGCCGAGGCGGACACGAAGAGCGAAGCCGACCAGGAGGTCGAGCGTCTGCTCGACGCCGACGCATCAGTCGAGGAGCTCAAGCCGCACGTCGAAGAGCAGGACGCCCCCGAGGCGGCGGACACGCTGGAATCGCTCGACAAGGCCGAGCAGGTCGCGCTGGTCCACGAGATGGACAATGAGTCGGCGGCCGAAGCGCTGGTCCACATGGACGCGACGCTCGCCGCGACCGTGCTTATCGATCTCGACGCGTCAGAATCGGTCGAACTGATCGACCTGATGGAGCCGGACGACGCGGCCGACCTCCTCCAGCAGCTGCCCGAGGACCGACGGACGGCACTGATGGCAGCGATGCACCCGCGCCGGGCGGCGGTGCTGGCGAAGCTGGCCCTCTACGACCCCGAGACCGCCGGCGGCATCATGACCACGGACATCGTGGTCCTGCGCAGCGGGCAGACCATCGGGCAGGCCATCGACCGGATCAAGAAGCAGAAACTCCGCGACGACCAGCCCTACATCTATGTCGTCGACGACATGAAGCGCCTGCTCGGCACGATCAGCCTCCGCGACATCCTGATCGTGGACGACGACGAGCAGGTTGCCGACCATATCGACGCGGATATCGACAGCGTGCTCCCCGAGACCGACCGGGAAGAGGTCGCCAAGCTGTTCGAGCGGTACGACTACCTCACGATGCCGGTGGTGGATCAGAACCGCCGCATCCTTGGCATGATCACGATCGACGACGTGATCGACATCATCGCGGCGGAAACCACCGAAGACGCCCTGAAGCAGGTCGGTGCCGGTTCCGACGAGCAGGTCATCTCGACGGTCCGGGCCAAGCTCAAGGGTCGCCTGCCCTGGCTGGCGGTGAATCTGGGGACCGCATCGATGGCGGCGGCGGCGGTGCTCCCGTTCCAGGACGCCATCGAACTCATCCCGGTCGTGGCGGTGATCTTCCCGATCATCGCCAATCAGGCAGGGAACACGGGCTTCCAGTCGCTGGCGGTGACGCTCCGAGGCGTCGTCCTCGGCGAGATCCGCAAGGACCGCATCCGACCGCTGTTCCTGCGCGAACTCGCGTTCGGGCTGATCTCCGGGGCGGTGATCGGCGTGATTGTGTTCACGCTCATCATCCTGCTGGGCATCCTCGGCAGGGCCACGGATATCGGACTGTTCTCCGGTTTCGACTGGCGACTGGGTCTGGTCGCGGGGGCCGCGATGAACGGGGTGATGATCGTCGGCTGCATGGTCGGCACCGCGGTCCCGCTGGTCATGAAGCGTCTGGGGGCCGACCCGGCGGCGGCATCGTCGATTTTTCTGATCATGCTGACGGATATGTTCAGTTTCGCGACCTTCCTGGGGCTGGTGTACCTGCTCCGATACTGGTTGATCGGCGAAGGCGGGCCGCAGGACCTCGAAACCGCGTTCGAAGCGGCCCGGGCACTGCGTTCGGGTGTCGGCCTGGGCTGAGCGGGGGCGATCGCCCGGGAGACAGATTCTGGGCGGTTGACGGGGCTGAGAACCGGGGGGACACTGACAAAACGCGGAACTGATGGGCGACGGAGCCCGTATGGGTGCCTGGTGGGTGTACGGAGACGCCCGGCGAACCGGCATCCGGTTCATCGATTCACGCCGGTCGGCGACGGGCGGTCTTCGCGGGCCGGTCGTTTCCGCTACAACTCTGTCTGATTTTTCCGCTCCGAGCGTCACGCTCGAGTCGAGTCCGCGGCGGGCGATCATCACCCGATGATCCCGCCGGCAACCGTCCCTGGAGAGCCTCTGTTATGGCAAGTCGTTCCGGAAACTCTGTCGGCATGATCGTCAGCCTCGTGGTCCTGTTTGTCTTCGCGCTGGGCATGTTCGCGACGACGGTGATCTTCTTCGCCAAGTCGCAGGAACTGAACAAGCAGCTCGCGTCGGCGAAATCGGACCTGAACGAGGCCGTCTCGGCCCGTGACGAGCGCTGGCAGGAACTGCGGACCGCGTCGGGATCGCAGGCCGTCGTGCCGTGGCTCGACGAGCGGTTCGGCACGCTGGCCCGGATCGTGACCGGTCGCGGCAGCGCGACGCTGGAGCAGATCCAGACCCGCGTGGACAACCTGCTCGGCGAGAACGCCGGATCGCTGGTCGCCGCCATCGAAGCCCGCGACTCGCAGATCGGCCAGCTCTCCCGTGCGGAGCAGCAGGCCCGCGCTGCGGCCGACGCCGCGCGTGCCGACCTCCGCGCCAAGAACGAAGAACTCGAAGCCATCCGAAGCGACTACGAGCGCTCGACCGCGACGCTGACCGCTCAGATCGATGGGTACCAGGCTGAACTCGAAGAACTGCGCACGGCCGTGGAATCGCAGACCGGTGGCTACATCGCCGACCTCGGCGAGGCCCGCGAGCAGTTCGACGCCGAACTCTCCAACCTGCAGCGCGAACTCAACTCGCGACGCAACGAGATCGAGCGTCTGGAAACCATCGTGCAGGGCTTCGATCGAAGCGGCACCCGCCTGCTCGCCGAGGACGAGGCCTCGCTCATCGACGGCAGGGTTGTGGGCCTGAACCAGGCGACGAACGAGGTATTCATTTCGCGCGGGCGCCTGGACAACATGGTGCTCGGCATGACCTTCGAGGTCTACGCCCAGAACACGAGCGTCCGCCCGAACGCCGAGGGCGAATACCCCGCCGGCAAGGCGACGATCGAGGTCATCCGCATCGACGAGAACTCCTCGGTCGCCCGCGTCCTGCGAGCGAGCCGGGGCAACCCGATCATCGAGGGCGACAAGATCGTCAACCCGGTCTACGACCCGAACAAGGTGTACAACTTCGTGGTGTTCGGGAACTTCGATACCAACAACGACTTCGTCTACACGCCTCAGGAGCGTTCGGAGCTCGCCGCGCTCGTCGAGGAATGGGGCGGACGCGTCGAGTCGGACATCTCCGGCGAGACAGACTTCGTGGTGCTCGGCCAGCGCCCGACACTGCCCCCGGCCCCGAAGATCGACGACCCGATCGAGATCGTGCAGCGCTACCGTCGCCTGGCCCAGGAGCAGCGCAAATACGACGATCTGTTCAACACCGCCAGCAACACCGGCATCCCGGTGCTGAACCAGAACCGCTTCTACACGCTGACCGGCCTCGATTCGCGCTGATATCGCCGGCTCATCCGATGGTGACTTTCGACGGGGCCACGCACATCGCGTCGGCCCCGTTTTTCATAGGCAGACCCGCGTCCGCTAGCATCACACCCGGAACGTGACTTCGACTCCCACACAACCCGCCCCCGGCGACGCCCCGAACGCGGAGATCTCGCTGACGCCTCGGAAGTCGCGCGCGAGCGGGCCGCCCGGCTGGACGCACCCGCTCATCTACGCGGGTGTCCGCGGCGCGTGCGCAGGGACCGGTGTGCTCGGCATCGAGCGATCCACCCGGCTCGCCCGTTCGTTTTCGGGCTGGTACGCGGGGCTGGATCGGAACGCGCACCGGCTGGAGCGTGCCAAGGGCAACCTGCGCTGGTGCTTCCCCGACTGGGATGAGGATCGCGTCCACGCGTGCGCGGTCGAGGCCTATCGGCATCTGTTCACGCTGGGTGTGGAAGTCATGGCCGGCCCGCAGCTGATCGCATCGGACGCCTACGCGTCGTACGTGCAGATCGGGTCGGTGCAGGCCGGCCTCGAAGAACTGCTCGGCGACCAACCCTGCCTGCTCGTCACCGGGCACTGCGGCAACTGGGAACTGCTCGGCGCAACGATGGCGGTGCTCGGCTTCCCGATGCACGCCCTCTATCGCCCGATGGACATCAAACCGCTGGACGACTGGCTCTACCGGACCCGGGCGGCCAGAGGCATCGAACTGGTCGACAAATTCGGCGCAGCCCAACGCCTCCCGGAACTGCTCGAGCAGGGCGAGTCCGTCGCGTTCATCGCGGACCAGAACGCGGGCGATCGCGGGCTGTTCGTCCCGTTCTTCGACCGCCTCGCGTCTGCCTACAAAACCATCGGGGTCATGGCGATGCGCTACCGGGCACCGGTCATCTGTGGCTCGGCACGACGGCTGTCGGGAGGCATCGAGGGCGACGCAGCCGGCCGGGAACCAGCCAGCAGGTTCCGCTACCGGATCGACATCAGCGACGTCATCCGCCCCGAGGACTGGGACGAGCAGCCCGATCCGCTGTTCTACATCACCGCCCGCTACCGCCGAGCGATCGAGCTGATGGTCCGAGCAGTACCTGTGGATGCACCGGTACTGGAAGAGTCGCCCCCGACACGAGCGGACCGGGGCCCCGTTCCCGGATCGGCTGCGAGAGAAGATCCGTTCGCTGCCTTGGATGACCGACGAGGGCATGGCCCGGATCGAGCAGCGCAGCGCGATCGACGCCGAGGAGTACGCCTCGAGCGGGCGCCCTCGAACGTAGCATTGCATGGAGCGGGCCGGTCCCGGATACTGCCCCGTCCCGACCCGACTCCCTCAGTCCCGGAAAGGCACGAGTGGCGAGCGCACGAAGCATTCTTCTGGTCAAAGTTCTCGATGAGGAAGACGCCGACGCGTCCGGATCGGCCGCCCTGCGCACGGTCTCGCTCGGACGCCTGGAAGAGGTGCAGAAGCTGCTCACACAGTTCAACTGCTCCGGGGACGGGTCGCCAGCGAATTCGAACGTCGTGTACGGGCCCGGGGTCGTGCTCCAGATGCCGATGGTGGACCGGGACGACCCGGTCAACCAGATCCTCGTGAGCCTGGTCGAGGACAGCGTCGCGTGGCCGGTTCTGACGCGGATCTGTCGCGTGCTGGGCTGGAAAATGATGGATCCCAGCAGCGGACGCACCTTCGGCTGAACGTGGTCCCGAAATTTTCACGTGGGATGCCCAGTCTCGCGCGTACCATGGATCACGATGGAACACACCTCGTCGGCAACCGATCTCGTGGTCCGGTCCGCGCTGTCGGCCAACATCGATGCGATGCTGGCGGCGGAGCAGGTCTGCGAACAGGTGCTCGACCCGTCATCGCACCCCGGGCAGGGCGAACTGCGAGGATCGGAGATCGATCTCGCCCTGGTGTTTGTTGGCGGCGACCATGCGACGCAGGCCTCTCGCATCTATGAGTTCGTCACCGAACACCTCAACCCCGGCCTGACCCTCGGCGTCACGGCTCAGGGCGTGATCGGTGACGACGTGGAACTGGAGAACGCGCCGGGCGTCTCGGTCATGTGCGCTTCGCTCCCGGGTACGCGGTTGCAGGGCTTCACCTACCGACAGCTGCCACACGCCACCCCGGGGGATCGCGAGTCGCTCGAATCGCTGGCGACCGAGATCGGCGCGGAGGCGGATTCGCGGGCCGTGCTGTTCTTCGGTGATCCGTTCAGCGTTCCGGCGGGCCCGATGACCGAGGGGATCTCCTCGCTGGCGCGCGTCGTCCCGGGCTTGAAGCGCCTGCCCGTCATGGGAGGCATGGCGTCGGCCGGCAAGGTGCCGGGCCAGAACATCATCACGCTCAACGACCACGCGATGCGCACCGGCGGGGCCGGCGTGATGATCCGCGGCAACCTCACGGTGGACAGCCTCGTCAGCCAGGGCTGTCGCCCCATCGGCCAGCCGATGGTCGTCACCGAGGCGAAGCGCAACGTCGTGCAGAAACTCGGCGGGCGCCCGGCGATCGAAGTCATCCGCGAGATGGTCGACGCTCTGCCCCAAGAGGACCGCGGCCTCGTCTCGGGTGGCCTGTTCATCGGGCGCGTGGTCAACGAGTACAAGGACCGCTTCGGGCGGGGCGATTTCCTGATCCGCGCCGTTCTCGGCGTCGACCAAGGATCGGGCGCGATCGCGGTTGGCGACTCCCTGCGAGTCGGCCAGACGGTGCAGTTCCACCTGCGCGACGCCACGACCGCACGCGAAGACCTCGAACTGCTTCTTGAGGCCCAGCAACTGCTCGGCCCAGCGGCCGGCGGGCTGCTGTGCACCTGCAGCGGACGCGGCAGGCGAATGTTCGACGAGGAAAACCACGATGCGGCCCTGATCAGCCGCACGCTCGGCCAGCAGGCCCACCCGATCGACCAAACCCCCATGCCGATGGGCGGTTTCTTCGCTGCGGGCGAGATCGGGCCGATCGGCGACCGGTCCTTCGTGCACGGGCATACCGCCTCGCTCACGCTGTTCCGGCCCCTGCGCGAATCGTTCGACCAGGCCGGCTGAGGCCGAATCCAAGCGGTTTCCGGTCAATCCGAATCCCTCAATCGTCCGATATCTCAGGGAGAGCGCTCCAACGCGGCGCGTTGTCGTGCGCACGGAAAGGACCCCTCCCGGTGCCCCGCAGCCCCCTCGGACATCTGGCTCGGCCGCTGGTCGCCTCGGCGCTGCTGGCCTGCTGCGCCGGTCAGGCGTTCGGACAATCCGATCGCCCGAGCGCGGCGAACCGGCTGGTCAGGGTCTGGGACTTCGAGGACCGGATCATCAACGGCTTCATCGCCGACTTCCCGCAGGATTGGTACAGCGGCAACCCGGTCCCGCCCCAGCCGGACCGACCCGGGTTCCCGTTCTGGAACGAACCGGGGTTCTCGACCGAGCACGCCGCGACCGGCGAGTCGTGCATCATGCTCCCCACGAAGGGCGGTTCGACCTCGGTTCGCCTAGCTCGCTCGGCGCTCGTAGTCATGCCGGGCAGCGACTACCTCGTGACCGCTCGGGTCCGAACGGACGGCCTCGTCCACGCGCGGGCACGGGTCATCACGCGATACGTCCGTTCGACGATCGAGATCGACCCGCGAACCGGCGATCGGACAACCGGGTACGTGACGCTGGATGACTCGACCGTCCAGTCCGACCTGATCCTCTCCGAGGGCGAGTGGACGCCGGTCCAGCTCCGGGTCGATGCGCACCCGGAAGCGGAATTTCTGGAGATCGAACTGCTGCTGCTCCAGCCGGAACAGTTCCTCGACGAGATCCGCGAGAAGCCCACCACGATCGAGCAGCCGACGGTGAACCCCGCGCTGCCGCCCGATCCGCGCGATGCGCGTCTGGCCCACGAGGTGATCCGCGAGGACCGGTCGGGGTCGGTCAGTTTCGACACGGTGTCCGTGTACCAGATGCCGCGACTCGAGCTGCGCACGACAACGGCGGGGAACTACATCGTCGACCCGGAGACGCCGGAACTGGTTTTACAGGTCTTCGACCTGACGGGTGAGCCGCTGCGCGCGGAGCTCACCGTGTACGATCTCGACGGGAACGTCATCGCATCGGACGCGTTTCGCGGCTCGGACCTGAGCGCGCCGGTGACGTGGACACCACCGATCGACGAGTACGGCTGGTACCGGGCGACCCTCGATGTTGAGAGCGATGAGGGGCTGGTGGCTCAGGCGTACACGCAGTTCGTCTACCTCTCGCCCGAAGGACCTCTGGACCGCGAAGAGATCCGGCGCTTCGGCGTGATCGCCGAGGGCCTGAAACGGGAGCAGCTGCCTCTGCTCCCGACGGTGGTGCGCGCGCTGCGGACCGGATCGATCTGGATCGACATCTGGGGCGACGACGAACTGGGCGCCGCGATCGGCGCGCGCCGGTACGGCGGCTCGCCGTCGGAGTTCGAGACCGCGATCGACCGCCTGCTGGAAGCGCGTCAGGACGTAACGTTCGTGCTCGGCGCGGCGCCCGAAGGCGTCGCGCGGGCCTCTGGCATCGACCCCGGTTCAACACTCGCGCTGTTCCGACGGGACAGCGAGTCCTGGGCTCCTTCCCTGGAACCGTTGCTCACCCGATTCGGTGAACGCGTGTCGCGATGGCAGATCGGCCCGACGGGGTCGGAAGATTCGTTCTGGTCGGAGAACCTCGACGGGTCGCTCGATCAGGTTACCGGCGTGCTCAAGCGGCTCGTGCCTCGGCCCGCGATCGTCGTGCCGTGGGACGCGACGCAGGCGATCGCCGATCGGCTGCGGGTCGTCGAGAGCACCGACGACTCCGAACGGCTGACGATCGAGCTTTCCACGCAAGTGCCCACCGAAGCGATCGAAGAACTCGCGGCGTTCTGGCCCACCGAGGACGGCACAACGCTGGTGATCGAAACGCCGGAGCGAGACCTGTTCGGGCGTCGCGCGGTCGCGATCGATCTGACGCGTCGGGCGGCGCTGGCCTGGTACGCCGGGATCCCGAAACTGGCGATCCACGAGCCGTGGGTCTGGCGCGAGCCGCGCACGGCGGCCCAGCACTACGACGGGCTCATGCCCTACGACGGGCAGTGGCTGCCGGAAATCGAATCGGTCGTCTGGCGGACCCTCTCACAGTCGCTCGCGGTGCAGGAACCGGCCGGCGAGTTTCAGACCGTCGACGGTGTGCGAGTGCTCATCGGGCGACCGCGCGGCTCGGTCCGGCCCGGCGGCGTGCTGGTGGCCTGGAACGAGTACGCCAAGCCCGAGGACGCGCTGCTCCGCGCCTACCTCGGCGAAGGCCCGGTGCGCGTGACCGACCCGTTCGGGAATCACCGCCTGGTCCACCCGACCGACGGTCTGCACGAGATCCAGCTCGGCCGGATGCCGCTGATCATCGAGGGCGTGAACGCCGATCTCGCGCTGATGCGGGCCGGGATGAGCATCGCGCCGCGATTTGTCCCGTCGCGCGCGATGGTCCACGAACTCGAGCTCGTGCTGAAGAACCCGTACCCGGCGGGCATCAGCGGGCGGGTCCGCCTGAACCAGCCGGAGCACTGGAACTTCACGCCGCGTGTGATGTCGTTCTCGGCGCGCCGCGGCGAGGAGATCCGTCTGCCGTTCACGATCGAACTCGGGCTCGGCGAGGAAGCCGGGACACGGACGGTCGAGGCCGAACTCGAACTCGTTGCCGATCGGGACTACCCCATCATGCGCGTGCCGCTGCTGGTGGACCTCGGGCTGGAAGCGGTCGAACTGAACGCGGCCTACCGGCTTGCTCCCGCGCCGGACGGCGCGCTGACGACGCTGATCATCGAAGCGCTGGTGACGAACACGTCGCAGGACGTGATCTCGCTGGAAGCGATCGCCCTCGCGCCGGGTTTTCAGAGCCAGACCGCGCCCATCAGTTCGCTCGAACCCGGCGACTCGGTGGTGAAGCGGTTCGTCTTCTTCGACGGCGCGAGCGCGCTGCGTGGCAAACGGGTCCGCGTGAGCGTGCGAGAACAGGCAGGGAGCGGACGGATCAACAAAACGCTCGAAATCCGCTAGCCGAACCCGCACTCGGGTGCTTCTACAGCACGCCGAGCCCGGCTAGGTGCCGGCGCATCTGCGAGGCGGTATCGGCGTTGTGATCGATCTGGAACGCCCGCCAGCCCAATCGGCGAGCGCCCTCGACGTTTTCGGCGAGGTCGTCGAAGAACACGATCTCCGGTCCGCTCGCGCTCAGCCG
>CAXAVQ010000022.1:0-13612 GCA_963971985.1 uncultured bacterium | reverse complement strand
GATCGTCCGCCGGGCCGACCGGTGAGCAGCGAAGTGTCGAGGTCTCCGAAGACGGTCATGGCGAGGGTTCGAGGGATCGGCGTGGCGGTCATGACGACGGTATGAGGCATCGAGTCTTCGGAGCCGGACTTGCCACGCAGCGCCGCGCGCTGCTCGACGCCGAAGCGGTGCTGCTCGTCGATGACGACCACGGCCAGGCGGTCGAACTCGACGGATCCGGTGAGCAACGCGTGGGTGCCGACGACGATGTCGATGTCGCCGCTGGCGAGGCGCGAGCGGATCGAGGCGCGGTCCGCGCTGGTGGCGGAGCCGGTGAGCAGTTCGATGCGGACCTTGGAACCTTCCAGCATCGACTGCAGCGAGGCGTAGTGCTGCTCGGCGAGGACCTCGGTGGGCGCGAGCATGGCGGCCTGATGGCCCGCCGCGACGGCCATGAGCATCGCGTACAGCGCCACGACGGTCTTGCCCGCGCCGACATCGCCCTGGATCAGTCGGTTCGCCGGGTACGGGCGCTGCAGGTCCGCGGCGAGGTCCTTCACGACGGCTTCCTGGCCCTGCGTGAGCGTGAACGGGATGCGGGCGCGGATGCGCTGGTCGATCGTTTCCGACCATGGCAGTTCCGGGGCTTTCAGCGTGTTGCGCAGGCGGGCCTTGCGCATGCAGACGCCGAGTTGCAGGAGCAGCAGTTCGTCATAGGTCAGTCGCCGGCGGGCCTCGCGGACCTCGGCTTCGGCTTCCTTTTTGTCGATACCCGCATCGTCGACGCGATGCAGCATGCGATAGGCGTCGGCGAGGGAGGGGAGCGAGCGTTCGCGCCGGAACGCCTCGGGGAGATGGTCTTCCAGCAGGTGCACCACGCGCGGCAGGGCGGCGCGGACGGCCTTCTCGATCTGCTTCGAGGGGAGGTCCTCGCTGGCGGGGTACACCGGGCGCAGGCGGCTCTCGACGGATCCGGCTTCGTCGTCCTCGGCAAACTCCCAGCCCGGGTTGACCATCTGGATCAGCGGGCCGCGGCGCTGCAGCTTGCCGTTCACGCGCAGGCGCACGCCGGGGGTGATCTTGCGTGTGAGGTAGGTCGCGCCGAACCACGTGAGGTCGAGGCGTCCGCCGAAGTCGTCCATGAGCACGGCTTCGAAGCGCTTGCGCCCGTGGGGTACGACCCGGACGGCGCTGATGCGACCGGAGGCGGTGCCGACCTGACCGAGGACGAGGTTGGCGACCTGATCTTCACCCTGCTCGAACTCGTGCCGGTGGGGCAGGTGATCGATGAGGTGGGCGACCGAGGGGATGCCAAGCCTCCGGAACGCCTCGCCGCGCTTGGGACCGACGCCGGGCACGGCTTCGATCGGCGAGGTGAGCGCGAGTCCGGATGTGGAGGGCGGGGATTGGGACATGGCAGGCAAAAACAATAAACCCGCGCGCGATTGCGTGCGGGTCTTGGGTTCAGAGTGCGGCTTGCGGGTTCAGGAGCCGCCGGGCGCGAGGATGATGATCTCGACGCGCCGGGACTGGGCCTTGCTGCCCTTGGGCATCGCGGGGCCGTACGCTGCGGCGTAGGTCCGGTCCTTGTCGACGCCACGGCTGGCGAGGTATTCCTGCACCGCGAGGGCACGTTCGGCGGACAGACGCTCGTTGGTCTTCCACTGGCTCTTGCGGATCGGGTCGTTGTCGGTGTGCCCGGCGATCCGGATGGTGTTGCCGGGGTAGCGCTGCTGGATGACGCGTGCGATGTCGTTCAGGCGCTGCTTCGCGTCGTTCTTGAGGGTGACCTTGCCGGAATCGAAGAGCACGTCCCCGGCGACCTCAACGACGAGTTCGCCGGCACGCGACGAGACCCCAACACCGGCGATGCCCTCGAAACCGCTGTTCGCCGCAGGGCGGGCCTGCAGGGCTGCGATCTCCTGGCGGAGCCGGTCGTTCTCGGTCTGGATGCGAGCGTTCTCGGTGGAAATGGCGTCGTTGGACAGGTCGCATTCGGCGAGGGCGGATTCGAGTCGCTGGTTCTCGGTGCGCAGGTCGCTGTTCTCGACCTGGAACTGCTCGAGTTGGGCTTCCAGATCGGCGCCCTTGCCCTTACAGCCGCCCAGCGTCATGCCGATGACGGCGGCCCCGATCGCGATCGCGATTCGGGTGGATCGGGCTGCGGAAACGGCGGTCAGACTTCTCATCGGTTCGATCTCCATATCGCGTGGGGGTCTCGGGTCGGCTCGCGAATCACCCGCCGGAGACGGGTTTCCTTGCGTCGCAGTGGCAAGATACCAAACCCGGACGCTCCGGTCCGGGAATATGCGTGTTCTAGGGCAGGTTGACCGGTTCGCCCATGATCCAGCCGAGAATCGTTTCGATCGCCGGCTTGGCGAGGAGAACCAGCACGGTCGCCGCCGCGAGGTGGGGGCCGTAGGGCAGGGCGGAACCCTCGCGCTTGGCGAAGCGGCTGATCGCCACACTGGCGATGGTCCAGCCGATGCCGAAGAACGGCGCGATGAAGAACGCCAGCACCGGGTCGATCCAGCCGAGGCAGGCGCCGACGCCTGCCATGAGGTGGACATCGCCGAGGCCCATGGCTTCCTTGCCGAAGGCCAGGGAGCCGAGGATGCGAACCGCCCAGACGACCCCGCCGCCGATGAGCAGGCCGAGCAGCGACCCGCCGAGCGCGTAGAGCCAGAGGGCCGGCTCAGCGAGTATGGCTCCGAGCGGTCCGCCGGGTGACGCGAGCCAGAAGCCCAGGCCACCGAGGGCGAGCGCAGGGGTCAGGAACAGGATCTCCTTCAGAACTTCTCGTCGGGCGTGGGGATACTGGACCCACATCGGGTCGAGGCTGACCCCGTCATCCTCGCCTTGGGCGTTGACGTGCCGGTTTCGGAGCACGATCCCGATCAGCAGGCCGACGCACAGGCCGATCAGCATGCCTTCCATCGGTTTTTCCGCCATCCGCAGGCCGAGGCTCGACCCGAGGGCCATCAGGGCGATCGCCGGTCCGGTCAGCAGCAGGGTACGGGTCAGGATGGAGCGGGCCGACTCGGCTTCCGGGGCCGGGCTGCCGACCGTGTCCGCGGCTTCGGCCTTCAGACGCTCCTCCTCGGCGATCGCGGTCTTTTCCCATTCCTCGTAGTCGGCGAAGCTGGTCGGCAGGACCTTCAGGCGGAGAAGGATGCAGGAGACGATCAGGCCGAGCATGCCGCCGATCGCGAGGCCGAGCCACGGGCCCGATGCGCCGGGGATGATCCAGGCGTGAACGAGTTCGATCTGGCCCTCGCGCACGAATCGTCGCGGGTCCAGCCCGCCGTTGGCATCGATGTAGAGGGCCAGACTCGGGTGGACGATCAGGCCGACGAGCCCGGCCAGCCACGGGATCTCGAGCGGAATCATGAAGGTTCGAGCGTCGATCAGCGTGATCGCGACCAGGCTCGCGAGCAGGTACAGCACGACCAGCAGCATGGGCCAGACCCGGCGCAGCGGGTTCACCTCGGCCCACTCCGGCGTCCAGTTCGCGGTGTTCATAAGGCCGCCGATCTCGAAGACCGAGGGGTCCATGAACCACAGCGCGAAGACCCCGCCGAAGAGCACGGCGACGAGCGTCTCGATCAGCGGGTACTCCGGGGAGATCTTCGACCGGCAGAACCGGCAGCGCCCGCCGAGCATGATCCAGCCGATGATCGGCAGGTTCTCGCGCCAGGTCAGCTTGGTGCCGCACTTCGGGCAGGCGGAACTGGGGAAGATGAGGTTCTCGCCGCGCGGCAGGCGGTAGACGACCACGTTCAGGAACGAGCCGACGATCGCACCGAGGGCGAAGAAGAAGAACAGCCCGGTGAGTGATGCCGCCCAGATCCAGCCCATGACGAGTGAACTCTCCTGTGAGCAGCCGGATCGCCCCCGGCCCAAGGGCCGGCGTCAGAACGGTGCCGGCTCGCCCGCATCATCGGCATCCGCGTCGGTGTCGCCCGAATCGTCGCCGGGGCTTTCCTTGGGCGAGAGTTCGGTCACGCGCAGTTCCGCCCGTTCGAGGATCTTCGCGCAGTGGGCCCGGAGAGCGACCCCCTCCTCGTAGGCGTCGATCGAGCGTTCGAGCCCGAGATCGCCGGATTCGATGGCGTCGTTGATCTCTTCGAGACGCTCGATCGCCTGCTCCCAGGAGAGCTTTTCGATCGACTTGGGGTCGAAAGACGCCCCGGACTTGGATTTGCCTTGCTTGCTCACGCCTGCAGCGTAGCCCGGCGCGGGCGATCACTCCAGCGGGCGGTCCGCTCCGAACAGGCCGAGCTGGTCCTTGCTGTCGGGCTTGCGACCGCTCCGGGATCGTCGCCGTGCGAGCGATTTGGGGGCCGAGCGAGCGCTCAGCGGCGGGAGCACCGGCTTGGATCCGTCCCGCTCGGTCGCGCCCTTCGGGTTCTCGCCGGGGACCGAAGTCACGCTCCCATCGACGAACCGGGTGAGCAGCCCCTTCGCCTCGCTGGCTTGCGCGGCGGACCGGAGCAGATTCCCCTCGTCGTCGGAGGTGACCGTGTAACCGCGCGACAGGATCCGGAGCGGCGAGACGACTTCCAACTCGCGACCGAGAGCTGCCAGCCGATCACTGTGGCGCTCGATGCGCCGGACGGTGGTGTTGTGGACGTCGTCGAAGCGGTCGAGGTGCTCGGTCGTGCGCAGACGGGCACGGATCGAGAGGTCCAGCCGGTACGAGGCGCGGTCGAGTCGCTGGCGACGGGAGCCGAGGGCGGCGCTCGGTCGGTGGCGATGGAGCCGCTCGGAGGCGTTGAAAAGTCGGTGGCGCTGGGTGCTGATCGATTCGCGGGCGGCGTGGTCGAGGGCGATCCCGAGTCGGTGCAGGATCGCGCACTGCTGCTCGATCGCGCGGCGCCCGTCACGCAGCGCGGGCAGGCGGGAGAGCGACGCGAGATGCCGACGCTCTTCGGCGAGCAGTCGGGTGATCCGCGCGTCGAGTCGCCTTCCGAACTGCTCGGTCTGTTCGCGCAGTGCGCTCGCATCGGGCAGGAGGCGCATCGCGGCCTGCGTGGGCGTCGCGCAGCGCTCGTCGGCGATGAGTTCGGCGATGGTCGTGTCGGTTTCGTGCCCGATCGCCGCGACAATCGGGATGGAACACTTGAACACCGCCTCCGCCACGGCCCGTTCGTTGAACGCCCACAGGTCTTCCAGCGAGCCGCCGCCGCGTGTCAGGATGATGGCGTCGATACCGAGCCTGTCGTGTTCCTCAGACAGCCAGTTGAGCGCGCGCGTGATCTGGGGTGTCGCGGACTCGCCCTGCACGCGCACGTCGACCACGCACAGTTCGACCGCCGGGCAACGCCGGCGCGCGGTGTCGATCACGTCCTGCAGCGCGGCACCGGTCGCGCTGGTCACGACGGCAACGCGGCGGGGGAACGGGGGCAACTCGCGCTTGCGCGCGACCTCGAACCAGCCCTTCTCGCGGAGTTCTGTGACGAGGCGCTGGTACTCGCGCTCGAGGCGTCCCTGGCCGACCGGCTCCACACGATCCGCGTACAGCTGGATCCGTCCGCCCTTGGACCAGTATTCGACGCGACCACTGACTATGACGTCATCGCCGTTGGCCGGAACGACGGACTGCCGACGCGCGCTGCTCGCGAACATGACGCAACCGATGACCGCGTGCTCGTCCTTGAGCGTGAAGTACCAGTGGGTCTGGTTCTTGAAGCCCGAGATCTCGCCGCGAACGCTCACCCGCGCGGGCAGACCCTCACGGAGAGCGCCGTCGATCGATGCCGACAACTGCGAGACCGACAGCGGGCGACTCTCACCGGATGGCGAGTCGGAAGGGCTGTCGCGCTTCGCGCCGCGGGCTTTGCTTGGGTCGAATGGAAGTCGCTCCACGTTCTTGCCTTACAGGTTGATCGGGATGCCTTCCTTGCGGTACTTCTCGAGCAGCAGCTGGGCCTCGCGAAGCACCTTCTCCAGCCGGACCGCGGCGTCGTTGACCGAGCGGTACAGGTCCGGGTTGTTCAGCAGCATGCCGAGCGTCCCTTGCCCGGTGTTCACCTGCTCGGTGAGGTCCTGCAGGTTTCGGAGCGCCGCGTTGAGTTGTCGCGAGGATTCGATGAACGCGACGGTCGCCTCATCAACCGAATCGGAGGCGACGTCGACTTCCTCCGACAGTTTGATGGCCGCCTCGTCCCATGACTTCGCGGTCGACCGGACGGTTTCGAGCGTCTCGCGTGCCTCGATGGCGACCTCGTCGATCGTGCCGCGCAGGCCGTCGTCGGACAGCCAAACGAGCGCCTCGTCGACGGTCGCGTCGATCCGTCGGATGCTTTGGGCGAGGTCGATCGGCTCGCCGTCCTCGGTTTCCAGCGTGCTCAGCAGCGCGTCGAGACGTTTGCCGACGCTGGTGAACGTCGCGGCCATCTCCTCGATCGAGTCGGCGGTTTCGCTGAACGAGGCGATCCGCTCGTCGAGCAGGTCGGCGATCTCGTCGAGCAGTTCACCCGCCGAGGCCCGCATTGTCTCGCCCGGCTGGAGGTAACCGGGGTCTCGGGCGCCCGGTTCGCTCGGGGGCGTGCGCAGCGAAAGACGGGTGTCGCCGACGAAACTGGTCGCGATGGAGACGCGGACATCGCGCGGGATACGGACCGAGTCCAGCACCGAGAGCTCGAGCAGGACGCCTTCTCGCGGATCGAGGGCCGTTCTGGTCGATTCGACCCGCCCGACTTCCACGCCGTTCATCGACACCGGAGAACCGGGGGTCAGCCCCGCGGCGTTGTCGAGCGCGAGGACCACGCGATAACGCTCCGGCTCCTCGAAGCGGATTTCGCCGAACAGCAGCAGCATCGCGGCGAGCCCGACGAGGCCGATGATGCCGACGAAGCCGATGAGCAGATCGCGGGTCGGTTTCACGTCGTCGCTCCGATCTCGGACCCGCGCCCGGTCAGGAAGCCCTGCACCTCGGGGTCATTGCTGGCCATGACTTCTTCAAAGGTGCCCTCGATACGGACTTTGCCGCCGAGCAGCAGCACGACACGATCGGCGACCATCTCCACGCTGTGGAGGTCGTGGGTGACGACAAGGCCGGTGATGCCCAGTTCGCGTTTGAGTTTGTTGATGAGCATGTTGATCCCGCGGGCCCGGATCGGGTCGAGGCCGGTCGTGGGCTCATCGTACAGGACGAGGCGGGGCCGGAGCATGATCGCGCGGGCAAGGGCGATGCGCCTCTGCTGGCCGCCGGAGAGCTGGGCAGGGTACTTCGGCTCGGCGCCGGCCATATCGACCATCGCGAGGGTCTCTTGCACCCGCTCGCGCCGCTCGGCCCTGGACAGGCGCGAGTGCTCCTGCAGCGGGAACGACAGGTTCTCCGCGACGGTCATGGAGTCGAACAGGGCCGACAACTGGAAGAGGAAGCCCAGCTGGGTGCGGACGGGGTCCATCTCGGCATCGGCGAGCCCGTCGACGCGCGTGTCGTCGAACCAGATCTCGCCGGCATCGGGGGGCATGAGCCCGACGAGCAGGCGGAGCAGTACGGATTTCCCCGATCCCGAAGGGCCGAGCACGACGGTCGTCGTGCCGGGCTTGGCGTGCAGGTCGACACCGTTCAGGACGTGCGTCGTGCCGAAGGACTTGGTGATCCCGCGCATGCGCACGCTCGCGCCGCGATCGGGCGGCTCGGGCTGGGCGTGGGCTTCGTGCATGCTGCGGGGTCTCGATAAGAGGATTCGACGAGAGCGTATGATCTCGGGCGTGCGCCGTCGCCTTCCGCTCGAAGGAATCGTCAACGAAAGCTGGATCGCCGATGCCCGACCGTCCCCATCCCCGCATCACCGAGCGTGAAATGATCCACAGGGGCAAGAAATTCGATTTCGAGCGGGTGAATCTGGCACCCGAGGGTGAGAAGCCGGTGTGGCGCGAGGTCGTCCGGCACCCGGGGGCGGTGTGCATCCTGCCGCTGCTCCGGGACGGCGATACCGGCGAGGATCGGGTCGTGATGATCCGCAACCACCGCTTCGCGATCGGCGGCGATGAGGGATCAACGCTCTGGGAACTCCCCGCCGGCACTCGGGAGCCCGGCGAGCCGGCCGAGGACACCGCCAAGCGGGAACTCATCGAGGAGGCCGGGTACGAAGCGGGTTCGATCGAGCCGCTGCTGTCTTTCTATACCACGCCCGGTATGACCGATGAACGGATGGACGCGCTGCTCGCGACCGATCTTATCGAGGTCGGCCAGCGCCTCGAGGAAGACGAGCGGATCGAGGTGCAAGTGCTCGGAGCCGGGGAAGCAATGGCGATGATCGACCGGGGCGAGATCCTCGACGGCAAAACCGTGACGACGCTCCTCTTCGCGGTGCGAAAGCGCCTTCTGCGTGTCGGAGAGGACTCCGATGTTCGCTGAGGGCTCGGGCCAGCGTGACGACTTCCGCGAGCGCGGGCGCTGGGGGCAGTTCTTCGCGCGGGTCCTCGAAAACCCGGACAACCCCCTCGGCTGGTCGGTGCGCCTGTTCGTGGCGTGGGGCATCGACGTGCGCGTGCACCTGATCACCGTGGTGTTCATGGTTGGCGTGGTGCTGGCGTCGATCCCGAGCGTCGGCGAGCGGGGCTGGCTGCACTTGGCGACGCTGACGATGAGCATGCTCGCGCTGTTCGTCGTCGTGCTGCTCCACGAGTTCGGCCACTGCTTCGGCGCCCGGCGCTCCGGCGGCAGCGCGGACCGCATCGTCATGCTCCCGATCGGCGGCCTCGCATTGGCGATCCCGGCCCACAACTGGAAGTCGCACCTCATCACGGCCATCGCCGGCCCGGCGGTGAACGTGCTGATCTTCCCCCTCACCGCGATCGCGCTGGTTGTGTCCGGTCAGGCCGACACGGTTCTCTTTAACCCGTTCACACCCTTGGCCACCGTCGGGGCGATCGAGGCCGGGAGCAACTTCAGCGCGTTCGCGCTGCAGTCACTCTGGTGGCTGCACTACATCAACATCCTCATCCTCGGCTTCAACCTGCTGCTGGTGTTCTTCCCATTCGACGGCGGGCGGATCGTGCAGTCGCTGATGTGGCGGAAGATGGGCTACCTCCGCTCCATGACGGTCGCGGTGTACATCGGGCTCGTTGGCGCGGGGCTGATCTTCGTGATCTCGCTCGTCCTCCAGGAAACGATGCTCGTCGCGATCGCCGCGTTCGGCCTTATCGCCTGCTGGATGGAGCGGATGCGACTCAAGGCGGCCGACGAGATCACCGGCTACATGCCCTCGGACATCGCCGGTCTCGGCGGGGTGTCCTACTCGCCAGAGCTTGAGGAGAAAGCGTCTGAGCAGGAATCCAAGAAAGAACTCAAACAGCGCGAGCGCGAGCAGGCCGAGCAGGCCGAACTCGATCGCGTGCTGGAGAAGATTTCCGTATCCGGCATGGACAGTTTGAACGCCTCAGAGCGTCGCGTGCTCGCCAAACAGACAAAAAAGCGGCAGCGCGACTAGACTCGCGACCGATATCCACGGTTCGGGGCGTCTGTGGCCCCGCCGAAGTGACCTGCCAGCGAGGACCTGCCCGGGATGGGGATCTACGATCGTGACTATGTGAGGAACCGGCCCATCAACGGCGGGGGGTCTCGGATCGGGGGCGGCCCGTGGTCCATGACCACCATCCTCATCGCGATCAACGTCGGTGTTTTCCTGCTGGACTACATGTTGGTGGCCGCCGGGGCCACCATCAACATCGCCAGCACACCGATCCAGACTTCCCAGCCGCCGAGCTGGTCGAGCAGTCCCGCGCCACCTCTGTTCGCGATCGGTCATTTCTCGACATACACGGCGTTCACGAACCTCGAGTTCTGGCGCTTCGTGACGTTCCAGTTCCTGCACGGCGACATCACGCATCTGCTGTTCAACATGATCGGGCTCTATTTCTTCGGCCCCGCGGTTGAGCAGTACCTGCGTTCTCGCAAGCGATTCCTCGCGTTTTACCTGACTTGCGGCATCTTTGGTGCGTTCCTGTATCTCATCCTCAACCTCATCGGCAACCTCACCAACGCCAACATCCCCGGTCTATTGCCCGCTGCGGTCGTCACACCCCTCATCGGCGCATCGGCCGGTGTCTTCGGCATCCTGATGGCCAGCGCGTTCATCGCGGGGAATCAGGTCATGTATGTCTTCATGGTCCTGCCCATGAAGATCAAGACCGGTGCGTACCTGTTCGTCGCGATCTCCGCCCTGAACCTGTTCGTTCTCCAAGGTTCGAACCAGGGTGGCGAAGCGGCTCACCTAGGCGGTGCCGCGGCGGGCTTTTTCTTCATCCGGCGCCACGAAATGCTCCACGACTTCTTCGACATCCTCGGGCCCAGCAAGAAGCGGGGCGGGAAGAAGAAGTCGCCGCGCACCAAGCGCAAGCCCAGCGTCGACGACGCGACGGTCAATCGCATCCTCGACAAAGTCCGCGATGAGGGCGTGCAGAGCCTGACCGACAAGGAGAAGCAGCTCCTCGACAAGGCCGGTCGCGAACGCGAGTGACCACGCCCGCCGATATGATCGCGACCGTATGACCGGATCTGCGCTCACATTCGAGGTCTTCGCGCGATCAACGCAGACCGGCGCCCGCCTCGGGCGCGTGCACACGCCCCACGGCATATTCGACACGCCCGCGTTCATGCCCGTCGGCACGCAAGGCACCATCAAGGGCCTTTTTCCCTGGGAAGTGCAGCGGACCGAGTCCCAGATCATCCTCGGCAACACCTACCACCTCATGCTCCGCCCGGGCCCTGAACTGGTCGCGGAATTCGGTGGGCTGCACCGCTTCTCCGGCTGGCCCGGACCGATGCTCACCGACTCGGGCGGCTACCAGGCCTACTCGCTGTCGGACATCAACCGCATCGACGAGGACTCGGTCACCTTCACCAGCCACATCGACGGGTCGTCGATCAGCCTCAGCCCCGAGCGGGCCATCGAGGTGCAGAACAAGCTCGGCGCCGACATCATCATGGCCCTCGACGACTGCCCGCCCTCGGTCGACCCGGCGACGATGAACCAGGCCCGCCTCCGCATCGAGGCTCAGAAGGCCAAGGCCGGTAAACGCGGCTACGACCACGCCAAGCGCCTCGTCGAGGCCAACGAACGCACCGTCCGCTGGCTGGAGCGATGCAAACAGGCCCACGCCCGCTCCGACGAGCAGGCGCTCTTTGGCATCGTGCAGGGCGGAACCGACCTGGACCGACGCAGCCAGTCCGCCGAGCAGGTCTGCAACATCGATCTGCCCGGCTACGCAGTCGGCGGCGTCGCGGTCGGCGAAGGCTTCGAGGACATCCTGCGCGTCGTCGCGCACACCGCGCCGCTGCTCCCCGCCGAGAAGCCCCGGTACCTCATGGGAGTCGGCTACGAGCGCGACATCTACCACGCCGTGCGCGCCGGGGTGGACATGTTCGACTGCGTGCTCCCGACCCGGAACGGGCGCAACGCCAACGCCTTCACCGCCCGGGGCCAGATGCGACTCAAAAACGCCCGCTTCGCCAACGACCCGTTCCCGGTGGACGAGAGTTACGCCACGGAACTCGGCTTCGACGACCCCGCCTCGGTGCGGGCCGACGAAATCCAGGAATTCCTCCGCGACCACCCCGAGCACGGTCCGAGCCTGGGCATTTTCAGCCGGGGCTACATCCGCCACCTGTTCCAGGCCTCCGAGATGCTCGGGCCCCTGATTCTCAGTTTGCACAATGTTCGGTACTTCCAACGCCTGATGTTTGCCATCCGTGCGGCGATCCGGGATGATGCGTGGCCCGCTCTGGAGGAGCGGTATCCGGTGCTCGGCTGGACGGAATCCGCCCCGCCGCGCGTCTGATTCCGCGCTCCGGTTCGAGGAACTCCTATTCGTCGCACTCGGTCCTGTTCCGGGTGGGGCGTCGTGTTGTATTTTCGCGTCGCTTTCGCGGCGCATTTCTATCCGTCCGGCGCACACGCGCTGGAATGCCGAGAGCCGAGTCACCATGCTCCCAATCGTCTCGTCCTGCTCCCTGTTCGTCACACGAGTGCTCGCCCAGACACCGTCTGGGGGCGGGTTGCCGGGCCCGGCCGATGGCGGCGGTGGGGGAGGAACCGGCAGTGCCGGCGGCACCGGAACGCAGAACAGCCCCAACGGTCTTCTGCCGATGCTCCTTTTCGGCTTCCTGATCTTTATGGTCATCACCATGGTCATGTCCGGTCGCAAGGAGAAGAAGGCCCGCGCCGAACTGCTCTCCTCGCTCGCCAAGCACGACAAGGTGCAGACCGCCGGCGGCATGATCGGCACCATCGTCGAGATCAAGGGCGAGGAAGTCGTCCTCAAGGTCGACGAGAACACCAACACCAAGGTGCGTTTCTCACGCAGCTCCGTGACCGCGATCCTCAAGAAGGGGCGGGGCGGTTCCGAAACACTCCCCGAGCCCGAGACCGTCGATTCGGCATCCTGATCCACCGTTCATGATCCAGGCCGGATCGGGTCGATCCGCCTGATTCCCCTGCGATTCGAGCCATCCCGACCGGGCCTTTTCGTGCCCGCCAACGACCAGTAGACCGCGCACCACATGCAAAACCTCATCCGTAACACCATCCTGACCGCCACGCTCCTCGTGCTGTGTGCGCTCGCGATCTACCCGCCGGCTGAAAAACTCCGACTCGGCAAGGACCTCGCCGGCGGCGTCAGCCTGACCTATTCGATCCTGCTGTCCGACGACGACCCGCAGACGGTCGTCGACGACATGATCGACGTGCTCCGCGAGCGTGTGAACCCGCAGGGACTGTTCGAGATCAGCTTCGTCCAGCAAGGTCGCGACCGGATGGTCGTCTCGATGCCGCTCCCGACGCCCGAGGTCAAGGCGCTCGGCGACGAGTACCGTGACGCGCTCGAGTCCTTCGATGACTTCACCATCGATGTCTCCGCACTCCAGCGGGCGCTCCGCCAGACCGGTGAGGACCGGGTCGAGGCGTTGCAGGCCATGGCCGATACCGAACCGCGCGAGCAGATCCTCGCCCCGGTCATCGAAGCGGCTCCCAGCGGGTCTACGACGAAGCCGCCGCAGCCTCAGAAGACGGCGAGCCCGAACTCTCCATCACCGAACAACTCGTCGACGCCCGCATCGCACTCGACGAGGCGCGGAACCGGGCCGTCGCGCTGAGTGTTTCGCCAACCGAACTCCGCGTCGCGCTTCAACTCTCTGACGAGAAGCCGCAGATCCGCGGGGCGGTCGAAGGGGCTGAAGAACTGCGGAGCGAGCGCGAACGGGCGCTCCTCTCGATCCGCGATCGACTCTCTGAGATCGACGGCGGGATCGACCGGCTCGAAACGCTGCTCGCGAAACTCGAGGCCTACCAGGCCAAGCAGCGGGGTCTCGACGACCCGGCCGACCTGCAGCGCCTGCTCGCGGGTGCCGGTGTGCTCGAGTTCCGCATCTCGGTCAATCCGGGTGCCATCGGCGACCTCGAGCAGCAACTCCGCGAGGAACTCCGGCGCCGCGGTCCCGCCGCCGCCAGCACCGACCGCTATCGCTGGTTCGAGATCGAGAAGCTCGAGTCGTTCGCCAGCGAGATCGACGACTACCGCTTCGCGGTAGACAACCCCACGGCGTTCTTCTCCGGTCGCGGATTCATTGTCGAGGAGCGTGGCGGACGCTACTACATGCTGCTCTACAACGTCCCGG
>CAXAVQ010000021.1:0-13643 GCA_963971985.1 uncultured bacterium | reverse complement strand
TTCATAGCTCCTGCAAGACCCGTCGTACGTTCAAGCCGAACCTGCAGAAGATGCAGATCGTGGATGAGAACGGCGTCGCCCGTCGGGTGAAGGTTTCGACCAAGGCCATCAAGAGCGGCATGGTCACCAAGCCCCTGAAGCGGAAGTACGGCTACACGCGCCAGCAGAACGAGCAGGCCTGATCGGCCTCGCTTTCGGTTGATTCTCCGAGCCCGGTTGATGCCGGGCTTTTTCGTGCGCTGGGCAACTTCTCCCGGCATCGGGCGTCCAAAGAGCGGATTCGGGCCGAAAAATTCAGGAAACACCCCGAATCGTCCGTACACTTCCTGGTGAACGTGGGTCATTCCCTGTTCGGAATCGGAAAGGATCGCACGCATGTCCCGAGTCATCCGTCACGCGAGAATGTCCAGAGCCGCACTGCTCCTAGCCTGCGCCGGGGTTCTCGCGGCTGCTGGTTCGCCGATCGCGCTGTCTCAGACTGCGCCCCGCCCGGCACCCGAGGCGGCTCCGATGCCGACGCCGAACCAGCTTCGCTATGAGACGATGACCAAGATGATGCGTCCGATCACTATCGAGTTCGAGGGCAACCGCCTGGAGGACGTGATCGAGTTCTTCGAGCAGATCGCGGATATCCAGATCGACGCGAAGTGGTTCAACGACCGCAGCGCGACGGGGCTCGATAAGGACTTTGAGATCAATCTCAAGGTCGAGAACGTGCCGGTGGTCAACGCTCTCGAGCGTGTGCTCGATCGAACCAGCGAAGCGGACCTCGACCGCGCGACGTGGCAGCTCAACAACTGGGGCGAGGTGGAGGTCGGGCCGCGATCGCGCCTGAACGCAAGGAAGTATGTTCGGGTCTACCCGGTGCAGGACCTGCTGTTCCAGATCCCCGATTTTACGGATGTGCCGGACCTCGACATCGACGACGTGCTCGACCAGGGCGGCCAAGGCGGCGGCGGGGGTGGTGGCAGTATCTTCGACGATCCCGACAGCGATGGTGATGGGCTTGGGCCGAGCGAGCGCGAGGAAGTCGAGCGCCTGGTCCGGATCATCCGGCTGTTCGTGGAAGAGGATCAGTGGGCGGCCAACGGCGGCGACGGCGGGACGATCCGCTTCTTCCGCGGGGCTCTGGTGATCCGAGGGGCCGACTACATGCACCGGGCTCTGAGCGGCTACGACTTCCCCGTGCCGGAGCAGTACCGGCCCTACACGCGTCCGAAGCCAAAGCCGGCTCCGGCTGCGCCGAACCAGCCGGGCACGCCGAAGGGCTGACCTGTCCCGGCCCGACGAGCATCTTTGATCGATTTGACCCGGTGTTTGCTACAATGCCGGGTCCTCTATTTGAGCAGCTATTCACATGACCCCGACGACCACCACATCCAGTGAGGCCGCCGCGACATCGGCGCAGGACATCTCAACGGTGTCCTTTGTCTCGTTGGGCTGCCCGAAGAACCTCGTGGACTCCGAGAAGATGCTCGGCCTGCTGGCGGAGGACGGGATTACACCGATCGCTGCGGATGCCGAGGAGCAGGCCGACGCGGTGGTGATCAACACCTGCGGGTTCCTGGAGGCCTCGAAGCAGGAGTCGCTGGAGGTCATCGCCGAGGCGGTTGAGAAGAAGAGCCGCGGCGAATTGAAGCGCGTCGTGGTCGCGGGCTGTCTGGTGCAGCGACACCGGGCGAAGATGCTCGAGTGGGCGCCGGGGATCGACGCCATGATCGGCGTGTTCGACCGCGACCACATCGTCCGCGCGGTGCGGGGCGAAGCGCCCCAGCGCCAGACGCTCGCGGAGACCTCGGACCAACCGAAGTATTGGATCGCGGGCAACGCATTGCAGGCGGCCAAGGAGCGCGGGCAGAACACGGTTGGCCTCACGGTGCAGGGCAAGGACGGCAAGGGCATCGGCTACTTCGAGGACGACGGCGCGCGAATGCGATTGACACCGCGCCACTACGCGTACCTGAAGGTCTCCGAGGGCTGCAACCAGAAGTGCGCGTTCTGCACGATCCCGTCGATCCGCGGCAAGATGCGATCGAAGCCGCTGGACCGGATCCTGAAGGAAGCCCGGGAGTTGCTCGAAGACGGTGCCTTCGAGATCAATCTGATCGGTCAGGACACAACGAGTTACGGTGACGATATCGGGCGCGGCTTTGTCCGGACCGGCAGCGGTCACGATGGCGGCTTGCCCGTGCTGCTCCGTTCGCTGAACGAGGCGGTGGATGAGTACGCCGGGGGCAACGGCTGGATCCGCCTGATGTACGCCTACCCGACGAACTTCGCGGACGAGATGATCGACGCGGTCGCCGAGTTGCCGCACGTGTGCAAGTACATCGACATCCCTTTGCAGCACGCCTCGAACCGGATGCTGACGGCGATGCGCCGAAACGTGACCGCCGAGCACCAGCGGGAGCTGATGCTGAAGCTGCGCGAGCGGGTGCCGGGTATCGCGATCCGAACAACTTTTATCACGGGTTTCCCCGGCGAGACCGACCAGGACCACCAGCAGTTACTGGATTTCATCGACGAGATCGGCTTCGACGCCATGGGTGTGTTCGAATACTCGAAGGAGAAGGGCACGCCGGCGGGAACGATGGAAGACGACCCGAAGCTGGCGGTACCGGCGGAGGTGAAGGCGCAGCGCAAGCACGAGTTGATGTCCCTGCAGCAGTCGATCGCCTTCGAGCAGGCCGAGTTCCTGGCGAGCCACTTCAACCCGGAGAACCCGGCGGATCCGGGCATCCAGTTCGACGTTCTGATCGATCGGGCGCTGAGCGTCGATTCGCGTGGCATC
This sequence comes from uncultured bacterium, assembly GCA_963971985.1. Lineage (GTDB taxonomy): Bacteria > Planctomycetota > Phycisphaerae > Phycisphaerales > UBA1924 > JANSXG01. Next base: position 10,852 of record CAXAVQ010000021.1, on the reverse strand, counting down.
CGTGGGCTGGACCCCGCCGGCGCGAGCGTGGAAGCCGGTGGCAAGTCGCCGGGTCGTGGGGATCGCAACGCCGCGGCGGCGACCAGTGGGCGCCTGTACCAGGGGCGAGCCTACTTCCAGGCGATCGATGTGGACAGCGTGATCTACGTGCAGTCGCGCGAGCCGATCAGTGTCGGCGAGTTGGTGCGCTGCACGGTGGTCGGGAGCGACGGGTACGACCTGATCGCGAGACCGACCTCGGAACTGCAGAAGACGGTTTCGCTGTCTGTGCTGCGCTGATTCCAAACGATTGAGACGCAGCTTGAAGAGCACTCGATCAGGGCTTGTCGGTTGTTGCGCTTGAGAAACTGTCTCCACCATTGCAAGGCCGGGACCAGTCTGTCCGAAATCGTCGAGCGTGACCAGGAAGTTGCCTCGATGGTCAGCGGCATTGCGGCAGCGGCCGAGGAGCAGTCGGCGGCGAGCACGCAGGTGAGCCAGAGCGTGCAGTCGATCAACGCGATCACGCGTCAGTCGGCTGAGGGGGCACGCCAAGCCGCGGAGGGCGCGACGACGATGAGCCGTCGGGCGGAGCAACTGCGGAATCTGGTTTCCGAGTTCAAGGTGGCCTGACGAATCGCGCAATCAGATCCTCCTCCCCGGGCCGCCGGTCTTCGTGACTGGCGGCCTTTTCGCGCGCTATCGGGCCAAAGAGTTCACACCCGATCCGGGGTCAACTTTGCAATTCTAAGCGTAGGGGTTCGGGTGGCCCGCAGATTGACTAGGGAGAACGCGATAGGGGCTAAGGAGGTTGAGCCGGGAGATCGCTCGGTCGGGCGTCACCGGTTCGCAATGAGAACGTGGAGGAGATATCATGGCTATCAAGGCACACAAGTCGATCAAGGCGAAGCTGCTGGGCGCGGTCGGTGCGGTTGCGGCTGCTGCGATTGCGGTCGGTGTGATCGCCGGTTTCTCGCTCGGTGAACTGAACAGTCAGATGCATCACATCGTTGATGTGACGGCGGAGAAGGTGAATCTGGCATCGCAGATCCGCTACGACCTGATGGCCATGTCGCGGAATGAGAAGTCGATGATCCTCGCGAAAGATGATGCGACGTTGCGACAGCTGTCTGCTGAATCCGAAGAAGCCGATAAGCACATGCTCGAGACCATCGATCGGCTCAGCGAGATCGTCGACGAGAAGACCGGTGCGATGCTGGCACAGTTCGAAGAGCATATGCACGAGTACGAGGAGGTCAACGCCGAGATCCGAAGGCTGTCGCTCGATCACAAGGACGATGAGGCGTACGCGCTCGCGACGGGCGAGGGCTACCGACTATCGGAGCTGTGCAAGGCCGAACTCGATGAGATCGTGGGACACGCCATGGGGGCCCTCGATGAGGAGAAGGCGGCGAGTTATGCGATGTACAAGCGGACCAAGTTCAGGATGGTGGCGGTTGCGGTTGGCGGGATCTCGATCGGTGTGGGCCTCGCGTGGTTCGTGATACAGGGCGTGCTGCGGTCGTTGAAGCCGGTGATCGCTCGGGCGACACAGATCGCGGGGAACGACCTCACCGGCGAAGCACTCGTGGTGCGGAGTTCGGATGAAGTCGGTGAATTGACCAGATCGATCAACGCGATGTGGGAGGCTTTGAGGTCGATGGTCGGGGCGGTGAGTTCGTCGTCCTCGGAGGTTGCTGCTGCCGCGACGCAGATCGCGGCGAGCGCGGAGGAGATGTCGACGAGCATGACGCAGCAGTCGGAGCAGGTGACGCAGGTGTCGGCGGCTGTCGAGGAGATGTCGCACTCGATCACCGAGGTGGCGAACAAGTCTATGGAAGCGGTCGGGAACGCTGACGAGTCCGGTCGTCTCGCGACCGAAGGCCGGGGAGTGGTGCAGAGCGCGGTGGAGACCATGATCGAGATCGACGGAACGGTCTCGCAGAGTTCGCAGGCGGTGATGCTGCTGGGTCAGCGCGGAGAGCAGATCGGCGAGATCGTCGTGGTCATCCAGGACATCGCTGACCAGACCAACCTGCTCGCCCTGAACGCGTCGATCGAGGCCGCGCGGGCCGGTGAGCACGGGCGTGGTTTCGCGGTCGTGGCGGAGGAGGTTCGGAAACTGGCTGACCGTACGGCGAGGGCGACGGATGAGATCAGCGAGTCCATCCGCGCCATCCAGACCGAGACCCGTGACGCGGTGGACCGCATGGAGGCGAGCTGCGCCCGGGTGCAGACCGGAGTTGAGCAGGCGACCTCCGCCGGTGAGAGCCTGGATTCGATCGTGGTGAAGGCGCAGGGTGTGGCTGAGATGATTACGGCGATCGCGGCGGCCGCCGAGCAGCAGTCTTCGGCGAGCACGGAGGTGAGTCAGAGCGTTGAATCGATCAACGCGATCATGCGTCAGGCGTCGGCGGGCGCCTCGGAGGCGGCATCGGGCGCGACGAGCCTGAGCACGATGGCGGAGAGCCTTCGCGACATGGTGAGTCGCTTCAGGCTGTGAAGCGAGCTAGGCTCGAATGAAAACCGCCCGGTCGGGTGACCGGGCGGTGGTGTTCGGGCTTCTCGGGGACGGGGTTACTGCGGGCAGCTCTGGCCGAACAGGGCGAGGACCGTGTTCAGGTCAGCGAGGTCGACCACGAAGTCGCCGTTGGTGTCCGCGACGAGCTCGCCGAAGTTCGCGAGCACGGCGTTCAGGTCGCTGAGGTCGACGACGCCGGAGCTGTCGAGATCGGCGACGCAGTAGGGGGCATCGCCGTTCGAGAGGTTTTGGATACGTCCCTCGCCGCCTTCGAGGTAGGCGCCGGCGGTGACGAGGCCGCTCAGGGAATCGGTCATGTAGTTCTGCAGGGCCTGTTGATAGGTGCTCCCGACGATCGTGAAGGGAAGGCCACCGAAGGGGTACTGGTCACCGCCGGTCGCGAGGAAGTTGACCGTCGCGACATTGATGGTGGGCGCGCCGGGCACGAGCATGCCGTCGGCGACGATTGCGGTGCCGTCGAGGAGTGTGAGTTGGCGGACGCGAGCGCCTTCTTCGAGGATGTTCCCGTCGACGTCGATGGACATCGGGGTCTGCGTCGGGTCGATGGTCATGGTGAAGCCGGCGATCTGGGCGAAGCGACCGGTACCGGATCCTCCGTTGAGAGCAGAGACTGCGTTCTCGGCGAGTCGTTTGAGGGTCAGCGGGTCAACGCCCTCGACGATGGTCACGAAGTTGGCGAAGGGCAGGATGTTGAACGTATCGAGTTCGGTCACGTTGCCGACGGGGATGATGTTGTCGTTGCGGATGCCGCCGCCGTTGGCGAAGGCGACGACGGGCATCGGGGCGCCGAAGCCGGCGGCCTGCTCGCGTGCGGCGGAGAGCATGGAATCGGCAACAAGGTTGCCGAGGCTGGTCTCGACCGAGCGGATGTTGTTGCGGATGCCGTCGAGGGGGACATCGGTCTCGGCGACGATGTTGCTGGCGATCGCTTCGAGCTCGGCGACGACCTGGTTCACGACCATCTCCTGGAGAACGGGATCCGGCGCGACGGCGTCATCGCCGGTGCCCGAGACGCGGACGGGGCCGGACTCGTTGAGAACTTCGACGACCTCGCCCGCGGCGTTAAAACCGAGGATGACGCGGCCGACGTACTTGTAGTTGCCAGAGGTGGTGACGACGGGAGTGCTGATCGCGTCGGCGTTGGTACGGAAGAAAGGGTAGCCAGAGTCGGTGACGTTGCCCATGTCATCGACGATCTCGAAGGGGACGTCGCCGGGGATGAGCAGGTCGCCGGGGTTGGCGAGCAGTTCGTCGCCGCCGCCGGCGATGACCGCGTCCACGCCGCTGAGCGATCCGATGATCGAGAGCTCTTCGGCGATGCCCTGCAGGTGGCTGGTGAGGATGATCTTGTCGACCCCCGCGAGGGTGAGCGCGTCGATCTCGGCCTGGATGGCACCGATGACGTCCTGGCCGACGATGGTCAGGCCGGGGGACGAGATGGTCGCGAGGTTGGGGGTGGTCGCGCCGACGAAGCCGATCTGCTGGCCGCTGACGGTCACCACGGTGCTGCGAGCGATCTGCCCTGCGTTCACCAGCGGCGAGAGGCTTGGCTCGTTGGTGAAGTCAAGGTTCGAGGACAGGAACTGGATCGGCGAGGTGAAACCGGTGATGAAGTCGGCGAGGACCGCGGGGCCGAGGTCGAACTCGTGATTTCCGATAGCGGAGATGTCGTACCCGATGAGTTGCATGGCGATCGTGTCGTAGAACGGGACACCGTTCGAGATCGAGGCGTTGAACTCGGGGCCGGGAAGGAAGTTGTCGCCGGAAGAGACGAGGATCACACCGCGATCGGCGCCGTTGTTGGGCAGGACGGCGGCCTCGGCCCGGAGATTGTCGACGACGGTCTTGAACCGGGCGACGCCGCCGAAGTCTTCCTGACCCGAGCCTGCGTTGACGAGTTGCGATTCGCCGTCGTTGCTGTGGAGCAGGTGCAGGTAGAAGACTGCGGTGTCCTCGCCTGCGAGCGCGGCAGAGGTGCCCGCGACCGAAGCGATCATGGCGAGCGTAACGTGCTTCAGGTTCATCTCTCATCTCCCGTGGAGTGTGCGTTCGTTGCGCAGGTACCGCGATGGCACCTCGACGCGGGGAAGAGAATAGAATCGCCCGGTAAGACCACTGTCAGGAAGTGATCAACGCATTGCGAAGATTGTGCGGTGGCAGCGCTAAGGCGAATGATCAGCGCCCTGCGCAGCGCAGCGCGACGTCTGGGTAGTCGGCGAACACGCCGTCGACGCCGGCTTCGATCAGGCGCTCGATGTCCCGGGGATCGGACTTGAGCGTGTACGGGATAACGGCGAGTCCTGCTTGCTGTGCCGCCACGATCAAGGCTGGATCGCCACCGAGGGCCGGGTCGAGGTGACTCCGATTGATGCCGAGGGCCTGGCACCATGTGCCGATCGAACGGAGGGTGTCGGTCGGCACCGGGTCGCCCGACAGGTACATCAGCGGCAGTTCAGAGTCGAGGTCGAAACGGATCCTTCGGAGCGTATCGGCGTCGAAGCACTGAACGTAGATGCGGTCGGTCGCTGAGCTGTAACCGCGCTCTTCAAGAGCGGCGATGGTGAGGCGTGCCAAGTCGATGCCGTGTTCGGTGTGGAAGGCGGGGTGCTTGATCTCGGGTACGACGCCTACGGCCCGTCCGGTCCTCTCGTTGAGGCGATGGATGAGCGTGAGCATCTCGTCGAGGGTGGCGATCGAGTACCCGGCGTCGTCCGAGTCGCGCCCGTGCTTTTCGAGTTGTTTGAGTTCGGCGAGGTCGAAGTCCACGGCGTACCAGCTCCCGTCAGCGCGGGCACGGTCGGGGAAGACACTCGGGGCATCGGTTGTGGACTCGAGCGTCAGATCGTGGAGGCAGACGAGGTGGCCGTCCCGGGTCGCGACGACATCGGGCTCGATCATGTCTGCGCCTTGAGCGTAGGCCATGGCGTAGGCGGGGAGGGTGTGTTCGGGCAGGTAGCCGCTGGCGCCGCGGTGCGCGACGACGATGAAGCCTGATCCGGGCTCGGGAGTTCTGCTCACGCCGGTCGCGCCGACAAGCGTGAGAAGGGCGAGGAGGCAGAAGGTCATGAGCCGCATGCTTGAACCCCTTGAATGCAAAGACCGGCGAGGAGCGACTGGCTCCTCGCCGGCGGGTTTGGTGCTCTCAGAAAGTCGTGAGCGGTTGAGCCATTACTGGCAGGCGGAACCGAAGTTGGCGAGCACGAGGTTCAGGTCGGCCAGGTCGATCAGGTCATCACCCGTGACGTCGGCGCAGGGCTCGCACGGATCGATGGTCGGGCAGTCGCTGAGGTCCGGGGTCTGGACGTTCTGGAGGGCGCCCGGCGAACCGTACATTGGAACCTTGCTGTTGAAGACGAAGGTCGGGTTGACGGCGCGGCCTTCGGCGAGTCCGGTGAGGGATGCGCCCCAGCGGGTGCCGTCGTCGTTGCGGACCTGGGTGTAGTTGCTGGTCGGAGGAATCACGAAGATGGACCACGCCTCGTCGCCCAGTTCGCCGGTGGCGTCAAGCGGCCAGATGAGGAAATCGTCGTCGTAGTTCGCGATATCAGAGGGAACGCCGTTGGCATCGACAAGGCGAAGGACCTCGTTGGTCGGGCTCGGGCCGTTGGACAGGGCGTTGAGGCCGAAGGGGCCGTCGCTTGCGTAGAAGCCCTGGATCGGGAAGACTTGGTAGCCGCAGCCCCAGGCGTCATAGAACTCCAGAATCGCTTCGTTGCGGCACTCGAAGAGAGCGGGATTGGCACCGAAGATCACTGTGACTTCGCCCGCTTCGAGGATGGTTCCGTCGGGCAGAGTGTCGGTGAAGCCGTCTTCGTCGGCGAGGTACCAGCCAGAAATGTCGATGGCGGCGCTGCTGCGGTTGTAGATCTCAACCCACTCGGCGAAACCGCGTCCCACGTTCGGGTCGTTCGGGTCGCCGTTGGGGTCGTAGGCGTTGGTTGTGGCCATGATCTCGGTGATGATCACGTCGCCGGTCGGGGACTGGGGTGAGTCGAAGAAGATCGTGCCGGGCGAGCCGAAGTCTTCGCCGGTGCGTGTCACGACCGGCAGGCCGTCGACGAGGTTGCTCGAGCGACCCAGGTCAAGACCCGGGAAGGTCAGGCGCCAGTTCTCAGCGCTGTTGTTGAGCACGCCGTCGAGACGGTCGCCACGCAGGTAGATGGAGCCGTGGCCTTCCGTTCCGGGCCAGCCGAAGGTGGGGATGCCGTTGGAGTCGGTGCCGCTGTAGTTGACCACGTCGATGATCACGCCGTTGCCGTCGATGACGGCGAGGATCTCATCGGTGGGAGTGCCGAAGTTGGCGCGGGCGCCCCAGACGGGGAGCGGGACGGCGGTGAAGTCGTCGCCCCAGACCGCCTGCCACTGCGCGAGCGCCGCGGCGTCATCGAAGGTGCCGGCGTCGGAGTCGAAGAACTCCTCGGCGTCGAAGAGCACGATGATCTCACCGGGGGCGAGGGTCGTGCCGGCGGGGAAGGGGGCCGAGGGCGGATCGCCTTCGAGGTCCGCGATGATCCAGCCGGAGAGGTCGACCGTCTCGCTCGAGGTGTTGTAGAGCTCGATGTATTCGAGTTCTGGCGAGGTCCACGGGTTGTACATGATCTCGGTGATGATCACGTTGCCCGCGCTCTCGCACTCGTCGAGGATGCCGTTGTTGTTGGCATCGAGCGCCGGGTTGTCGGCGATTTCGCAGGAGTCGATGATGCCGTTGTTGTTGCAGTCGAGGTCCGGGTTGGACACGATGTCGCAGTCGTCGGGCACGCCGTTGTTGTTGCAGTCCGGCTCGCACTCATCGGGGATGTTGTTGGAGTTACAGTCTTCGGAGATGCCGAAGAAGATATCGAGGGCATCGTCCGTGCCGTTGCCGTTGCAGTCGGTGAATTCGAACGATGACTCCACGTAACCGGGCGACGCGATGTCGCCGCCCGAAATGATCGCGGTGACGTTGCCCGAGGGGCTCACGTACTCGACGATCTGGCTCTCCTGCATATCGAAGCCGCCGCCGCCGTTGATTCCAATGACGGAGAGCGTCCAGGCGAGGCCGTTGTCGTTGTCGCTGGAGTTGAGGAATTGCGGCTTGAGGTACACGCTGACGCCAGAAGTGGTCGCGGGCCAGCCGTTGGTGCCGTTCTCGTAGTTGGCGACGTCGATGACGTTGCCGAGGTTATCGACGAGAGTCAGTACCTCGTTGGTCGGCGACCCGGAGTTCGCGATCGACGGAACCATGCAGTTCGGCAGAGTGAAGACGCGGTAGGGCTCACCGGCAGCGTTGAGCTCGCCGTAGCCGGCGTAGAAGTCTGCCGGCGTGAGTTCCGGATCCTCGAGGTCGTCGTTCGGTTCGGGAAGATCCTCGCCGTTCGGGCCTTCCGCGCAGTTGCGTCCGGAACGCATGATGATGACGGCTTCGTTCGGCTGGAGGATCGTCCCTTCCGGGAGGCCGACGGTCAGGAAGTTGGCATCTTCGTCGGCGAGGTACCAGCCGGAGATATCGATTGGGTTGTTGGTCGTGTTGTAGATCTCGGCGAATTCACCGGGGACGTCGCCGCCGGCGGCGTTCGCGTGGATCTCGGTGATAATGACCTGGCCTGAAGCCTGGCCTGCGGCACCGATCAGGGCAAGCGCTGCGAGCGCGCACGATTTACGGAACATGGGACTCTCCTCTCGGGATGGACGAATCGCTGAACTGAAGCGATTCAGGGGCACAAGGTGGACGGTTTGGTGGACCCGGCACGGGGAGTTAATCAGCGACCGGTCTCGAAGTACCAGCGCTGGTAGTTGTTGTAGAAGAGGCTCTCGGAGGTCTTTCTCAACGAGGGGTGGAGTTCCTCAAGGTCGTCGTAGATATCGCCGGCACCGAGGTGGTTCGAGAACATGTACGCCTCAACGAGTTCGTGACCGCGCCGCACGAATTCGACGTGGCCGTCGATGAATCCGATGTTCAGACCGTCGGTGCCGTGGTTGTTGTGGGGGTCGGGCCAGTTGTTGCGTGAGCCTGGATACAGGGCCTTGATCTGCGAGAGATGGTCCTGATCAGAATCGAGGATCAAAAGCGTTTTCGCTGGGTTCTCGACCGTGTTCAATCGCTTGAGGATGCCGCGGTTCGGTGGATCGGGCTGTTCGCCGTTCTCGCCGATATAGGTGGGATGGTTCGGGCCGAAGCCTCGTTGCTGCCAATGATCGGTCGTGCCGCGGCTGTAATCGACCCAACCTGATGGGTAGATGTGGAGTTGGCCTTGGGAACGGCTGGACATCCACGCCCAGACCTCGAAACTGTGGCCGCCGCGCTGCGAGTTGAAGCCCTGCGAGTTGTCACCGATGTCGTATGCGTTATTGGCGGATCGGGTCAGGTGCAGGCGGACGCGCCCGCCGTACTTGTTGCGTGTGTCATCTTCTTCGAGCCAGTTGTCGGGATCGACGAAGTTCTGGGTGCTCGGGCAGATCGCCTGCTCGACGTTCTCGATGTACTCGCCGGGTTCGAGATAGGCGAGGTTGTCTTCGGATCCGCCCATGGTCGGTATGAAGGCGCCCGTTTTGCTGTCGTTGGCATGGACACGCGATGCGAGCACGATCATGCGGATGTTGTTCGAGCACTGCATGCGTCGAGCCGTCTCCCGAGCCTTGCCCATCGTTGGGAGGAGGATGCCGATGAGCAGGGCGATGACCGCGACAACAACGAGCAGTTCGATGAGCGTGAACGCTTTCCGGCTATGCATGATGATGCGCTCCAGATAAAGTCGGAGAGATGGATCGGCGTGCATGGGAGGAGAGGACACGCCGTGAGCGACCGAAGTGGTGCAGCGGAAAAGTACGAGCGACGTCCCAAACTCGTGCGCAGATACAGTGAAGATTGAGTTAGTCGTTGGCTGGTCCGCACAACCTGCGCAGCGCGCGATGCTAGCCTGCTCCCAGAAACCGGTGATCCGGTCGGAGGGATGATGATGAAAACATGGTGTGCCGTTTCCGCTGGTCTGATCCTTACGGGTCCGCAGGTGTTTGCCTCCGCAATCACGGAGCCGGGTGTGTGCGACGCGATTGTCGGCTTGCTGGATGTGCAGCAACTCGATGCCGGCAACGAACGGGCGTCCGTACGCCTGAGTGTGCCTGGGGCAGCGCGGCTCTTCAGTTTTCCCGACCAGAACCGGGGCGACTACCACGTGGGGTTTGGCACCGGGGACGACATTCTCGGTGGGGTGATGATCCCGGTGATCCGGAACCGCGAGCGCACGAACGATGATGGCTGGAACGTCGGTGGCAATAACGGCGGTGATCGCTTCGCGATCGTGACGAGTGCCAGGCCGGACGCGATTACCCAACTGGTGGTCGGAGCCCACGGCGTCCCGAGCGGGATGGAGATGAACGTGGACGTCGCGAGCGTTCTGTTTCCGTTCGAAAAGGGCTTTGTAGCCGGGCACGCGCTCAACCAGGTCAACAACGGTCCCATCAGCAGACTCGTCGCGTCTGAGGGGATCGGGTTGGGGACGACCTTCGTCGATAGCCCTTCCAGCAGCGGGCGCTACACCCTCGACCTCACCGGATTCGGTGCGGACGGTTCGAACGGCGTGCTGATCGTCGCCGGAGGGAAGAACGAAGCGAACTTTGCGCTCAGCGAGAACCACGGCGATGGGACGTACACCATCACCTGCCATGACAAGTCCACTAACGGCGCGGGCGGGGAGAACGACCCTGTTGCCTTCGTGTACCTGCCCTTCTCGACGGGAGGCCTTGTCGCCGGCCGGATCGCTGAGGATGACGGTGCGGCTCCCGATGTCCTCGCCGGGACCGACGGCTTCACCGTCAGCCCTCTGGGTGCGGGCCGGATGCTTCTTCGTCTCAACGGCGTGACCAGCGATGAAAGCGGCGCATTGCTGCTTTCACCCGAGTCGGGCGGCACACGGAACTCGGACAACATCGTCGTCGCGGAGTGGTCGGAGGATCTGGCTGGGTACGTCGTGGAGACACGCGATATACCCAGCATGGACCTCGAAGGGCTCGGAGGCGAGGCGATGTTCTCGTTTGCCTACATCCCGGTGACGCCGGGACCGGATGTGGAGTGGCGACCTGACTCGACGGTCTTCGCGGTGCTGCCGGACACGCAGTATTACTCGCAGGACTTTCCGCCGGTGTTCTACAGCCAGACCCAGTGGATCGCGGACCAGGCTGATGCACTCAACATCGATCTGGTGATGCATCTCGGCGATCTCACGAATCGAAACTCCCATCCGCAGTGGACGGTTGCCAGGAGCGCGATCGACCGATTCTTCCCGGATATTCCGACGGTGCTCCCGCAGGGGAATCACGACTGTGGTCCGAACGGCAACGCCGCGGATCGGTCGA
>CAXAVQ010000020.1:0-14294 GCA_963971985.1 uncultured bacterium | reverse complement strand
GACGAGTCTGGAGAGGTGGTCGCGATAGCCGGCGCGGAACGCTTCGACGGTCTCCGGCGAGACCGGCTGGGCGTGGGCGTTGAGCAGGTCGGCGATGATGAGCGGGTCGAGGCGCCCGGCGTACTCGACGCGATGCTCGTCGAAGGTGTCGCCGAAGGCGGCGCGACCGGCGAGGCCCATGGCCTGAATGCCTGTGCGGCTGGTGGTGATGAGGGTGGCGTCGACGTCGAAGAGGATCAGCATGGGTATGCCCTTTTTGCAGCGGGTCGCGATGGTAGCCGGTTACGCACCGGGTATCCCGAAACAGCAAAAAGCTGTCGGAAACGCAACGGAAATCGAACATTTTCGGGCCTCGGACGTTGACCGAGGCCCGCGCGCTGCCACGATTACGTGAAGATCGCTTCACGCGGGAACCCCGGGCCGCACGCTGGGACCGACCTCCCTCCGGCCAACCTCTCCCACCCGCCTGGACCAGAATCACAATCGAATGCTGAACGACTCGCCGGAGGCGGCGGGACGGTTTGTTTGCACGACCCTCAACCCGGCGTCGGCCGTTTCGGGCCGGACGCCGGGATCGACGACCGCTTTTTCGGGGCACGGACGCTTGGCAGGAACAGGTATCAACAACGACCGCGATCGGGTGCTGGACGCGACGAACATCGTCGACCTGATCGGCGAGCAGTTGCGTCTGGTGCCGAAGGGGCGCGAGTACGTGTGCCTGTGCCCGTTCCACGACGACTCGAAGCCGTCGATGTACGTCGTGCCGCACAAGCAGATCTACCACTGCTTCGCGTGCGGGGCGGGCGGGAACGCGCTGGACTTCGCGATGAACTACCACGCGATGGGATTCGTCGAGGCGCTCAAGCACCTCGCCGAGCGGGCGGGGGTGGAGCTGACGCCGTGGAAAGGCTCCGGCCAGCAGACGAGCGAGGAGGACCGGTCGGGCATCACCAAGGAGGAACTGCTCAAGGCCAACGCCTTCGCGCTGTCGTTTTTCCGGACGATCTTCCGGCACCAGCAGCACGGCACGGTCGCACGCGAGATCGCCGAGAAACGCGGGCTCGACACCGACGTGATCGAGCGGTTCCAGATCGGGGCGTCGCCGGACCGGTTCGACGGGCTGCTCTCGGCGATTCAGGCCAAGGGCCTCAAGCCCCAGCCGTTCGTCGAGCTCGGCCTGCTCAAGAAGAAGGAATCGGGTGGCTTCTACGACGCGCTGCGCAACCGGCTGATCTTCCCGATCCTCGACCAGATGAACCGGCCGATCGCCTTCGGCGGGCGGATCATCAACCCCGACGACACGCCGAAGTACCTCAACAGCCCGGAGACCCGGCTGTTCCACAAGTCCTCGACGCTGTACGGCATGCACGCGGCGTTCCAGCCGATCAAGAACAGCCGGGTCGCGATCATCACCGAGGGCTACACCGACGTGATCGCCTGCCACAAGGCCGGGTTCGAGAACGTGGTCGCCACGCTGGGGACCGCGCTGACACCCAAGCACGCCTCTCTCCTGCGGCGCATCGCCGACACGGTGGTGCTGCTCTTCGACGGCGACGAGGCCGGGCAGCGGGCTGCGGACCGGGCGATCGAGGTGTTCTTTCGCGAGCCGGTGGACGTCAAGATCGCGGTGCTGCCCGGCGGACAGGACCCCGACGACCTGCTCAAGACCGATGGCGGCGCGGAGCTGTTCGCCGAAACGATTGACGCCGCGGAAGACGCGATGGCGTTCCGTTTCGAGCGGCTGGAGACGAAGCTGGTGCAGTCCGGCGCGCAGCCGGGGAGCGAGGCGCGCTCGCGGGTCGTGGAGGAAGAACTCGCACGGATCGTCGACCTCGGCCTGAACGACCTCACGCCCGTTCGGCGCCAGACGATGCTCAAGAAACTCGCAGCGATCGCGCGGGTCGAGCCGCGTGTGATGCTCGACCAGGCGGACCGGTTGTCGCGCCGGCGCCGCCCGGGGCCGGCCCGGATGCTCTCGTCCGAAAACTCCGGCTCGGAGCGCTCCGGCGACGCTGAGGCGAAAACTCCCACCGTTCCGAGGACGCAGGCGGACTACGCGCTGGCCTGCCTGCTGCTGGAACCGAAGCTCGGATCGCTTCTGAAGGTCCGCGCATTATCCGCGCCGGGATCTAGCAACTCGCCGGACCCAATACAAGGATTTTTTTCCAATTTCGGCAATGATTTGCTGCTTCTGGCGGAATCAGAGGCATACTGTTCAGATCGAGTCAAGCGGATCGCACGCCGCCTGCTCGCAGACATCATCCCGGACGCTCACACCACCGGGTCCGCTGTGCCCCCAGATCAGGTACCGGACCAACTCTCCCTCTCCTGTGACGACCCGGATGATCGACGGATTGTCAGTGCACTGACCGCGGCACTGAGTCGTGAACTAGGCGGCGATCCCGACCGTCTTATCGCTCAGTGGTGTCGTTGTGTGGAGGCTCTCCGTCGGAACCGTGTCATCTCGAACTCATCGGCATCGGTTTCCGCTTCCGGATCCGCGGGCCGGTCGGGTTCTGGCGTCTCATCCGGGCGCGCTGATGACGACAACTCGAATCCTTCCCGTGATGCGCTCGAGGCGTATCGCACACTGCATCGCGAGTACGGCGGCAACCCGCTGGCCGTGCCTCGCCCCCCCGCCTGAGCATCTTCCGCTCAGGCTCATCGGTACCAATTGACCGGGCACGTCCCCGGAACATCCTGACCCCGCCGCCCTCCCCGCCCGCCGGCCCGCGTCCCCTCTCCTCCTCCCTTGCGGACGCCCCGGTGAAACTCGGAGACCTCTGGAATGCCTTTCGAACTCCACCCCGCTCTCGAAGAACTGATCGACCTCGGCAAGAAACGCAAGTGGCTCGCCTACGACGAGCTGAACAACACCCTGCCGGACGAGCTCATCGATCCCGATCGCATCGATGACGTTCTGATCATCCTGGACGACCACGCCGTCGAGCTCGTCGACGAGCGCGAGTTCCGTGCGCGCCGCTGGCGCGAGAGCCGCAAGCGCGGCAAGAACGACAGCGAACTGATGCCCGAGGCCAAGGCCGACAAGCTGCCGGCGGTCCGGAAGCAGATCCAGGCCATCGAGGTGCTGATCGACCCGGCGAAGCTGGAAGAGGCCGCCATCACGGGCGAGGAGATCGACACCTCCGCCGTGCAGGCCGACCCGAGCATCAAGAAGATCGACGACCCGGTGCGGATGTACCTCACGCAGATGGGCACGATCCCCCTGCTCACGCGCGACGAGGAGATCCGGCTGGCCAAGAAGATCGAGACGACCCGGATGATCTTCCGTCGCCGGTGTCTGGAGTCAGACTGCGCGGTCGCCGAGGCGGTGAAGATCCTCGAGCAGGTCAACGCGGGCGATCTGCCCTTCGACCGGACGATGAAGGTCTCGACTGCGGAGGAGAACGCCAAGGAGAAGATCGCGGCGCGGATCCCGTACAACGTGGAGACCGTCAAGAAGCTCCTGGAGCTGAACCGGGACGACTGGGACACCCGCGACGCGCTGCTCGACGAGCTCGAGACCGAGGGCTGCGACACCGAGAAGCTCGAAGCGAAACTCGACGAGGTCGAGATCCGCATGGCCGAGCGCCGTCGGAAGCTGGCCACGCTCATCGAGGAGTGCTCGCTGCGGACCAGCCGCATCGCCCCGCTGCACAAGAAGCTCCGCTCGATCAACGCGAAGATGATCGAGATCGAGAAAGAGCTCAAGAAGGCCGACCGCTACCCCAACCGGTACGACCCGGAAGACGTGATCGTCATGGAAGAGGAGCTAGCCGGCCTGCGCAGCCTCGTGCTCGAGGAGCCGGCTGACCTCAAGGCCCGCGTCGAGCTGCTCGACACGGTGTTCTGGGAGTACGAGCAGGCCAAGCGCGACCTCTCGGCGGGCAACCTCCGTCTGGTGGTGTCGATCGCCAAGAAGTACCGCAACCGCGGGCTGTCGTTCCTGGACATCATCCAGGAGGGCAACACGGGCCTGATGCGCGCCGTCGACAAGTACGAGTACAAGCGCGGCTACAAGTTCTCGACCTACGCGACGTGGTGGATCCGCCAGGCCATCACCCGTGCGATCGCGGACCACGCCCGGACGATCCGCATCCCGGTGCACATGATCGAGACGATGAGCAAGCTGCGGAACATCCAGAAGCAGCTGCTCCAGAAGCTCGGGCACGAGCCGACGATCGAGGAACTCGCCGAGTCGGCGGGCATGAGCGTGACTGAGGTGCGCCGGGTGATGAAGATCAGCCGCCACCCGATCTCGCTGGACCGCCCGGTGGGCGAGAGCGAGGACTCGTTCTTCGGCGACTTCATCGAGGACGAGCGTCAGGAGGCCCCGTCGAGCCAGGCGGCGAGCGACCTGCTCAAGGTCGACATCGAGAAGGCCCTGCTCACGCTCACCTACCGGGAACGCGAGATCATCAAACTCCGCTACGGCATCGGCGACGGGTACACCTACACGCTCGAGGAGGTCGGCCGGATCTTCAAGGTGACGCGTGAGCGCGTCCGCCAGGTGGAGGCCAAGGCCATCCGCAAGCTGCAGCACCCGGTCCGCTCGCGCAAGCTCTCGGGCCACCTCGAGATGCTGACCACCGAGACCGAGTGATCGCACCCGGCCGCGAACCACGAACCGCCGCCCCGTTCGACCGGGGCGGTTTTTCTTTGCCCGGGTGGGCAGCCGAGTCTGAATACCGATTCATGCGCGTGCCATACACTGTTGTGGGCGAATAGAGTTCGCCCGCGCCCTCCCCCTTTCTACTCCCCACTCTTTTTCCGCTCGCCACAGCGAAAGCCACGATATGCCCAGCAGATACCGCGACCGCCTGATCAAGCACCTCCAGCACGACCGCTACGAGCCGTCGACCACCGAACAGCTCGCCGATGACCTCGGCATCGACCCCGACGAGCGCGAGGCGTTCATCGAGGCGGTGCACACGCTCGAAGACAACGGCGAACTGGTGTTCGTGGGGCGCGAGAACGCGGTGACGCTGCCCCCGGTGGCGAAGGAGATCACCGGCTCGTTCCGGTCTCATCCCAAAGGCTTCGGGTTCATCCTGCCCGACGACGTCTCGCGCGAGGGCGACCTGTTCGTGCCGCCCGGGCAGACGATGGAGGCGCTCTCCGGCGACCGGGTGCGGGCCGAGGTCTACAAGAGCGGACGCCGGCCCGAGCCGGGCAAGTCGGCGTACGTGGCGCGGGTGATCGAGGTCCTCGAACGCAAGCAGTCGAACTTCACCGGCAACGTCTACAAGGACAAGGGGCTGTGGTGGGCCAACACGGACGGCAAGGTGCTGCCCGAGCCGGTCGTTCTGCGCGACGCCGAAAGCAAGAACGTGAAGGAGGGCGACAAGGTCGTCTTCGAGATCCTGCACTACCCCGAGGGCGACATGTTCGGGGAGGGCGTGGTCACCAAGGTGCTCGGCGAGGCCGGCAAGCCGAACGTCGAGACCGAGGCGGTCATCGCGGCCCACAACCTGCCCGGCGAGTTCCCCGACGAGGTGATGAACGAGGCGCGGGACATCACGCGGGCGTTCGATCAGGAGCTCGATCCCTATCTGAAGGGCGAGAAGACCTTCGACCGGACCGAGCGCTACGACCTGCGCGACGCGTTCATCTGCACCATCGACCCGCCCGACGCCAAGGACTACGACGACGCGATCAGCCTTGAGCGGATGGACAAGATCACCGGCGGCGGCCCGGGCTGGCGCCTGGGCGTGCACATCGCCGACGTGGCGCACTTCATCAAGCAGGGCAAGGCCATCGACACCGAGGCCGCCGAACGGGGCAACAGCTGCTACCTGCCTCGTCTGGTGATCCCGATGCTCCCGGAGATGATCTCCAACGGCATCTGCTCGCTGAGCGAGGGCGTGCCGCGCTTCTGCAAGTCGGTGTTCATCGATTACGACGACAACGGCAAAGTCCGGGGCCAGTCGTTCGCGGCGACCGTGATCGACTCAGCCAAGCGCATGACCTACCTCGAAGCGCAGGCCCTAATCGACGGCGACCAGGAGGAGGCCCGCAAGCACGCCAAAACCGACACCGAGTACACCGAGAAGCTGGTCCGCACCGTCAAGGAGATGAACACGCTGGCGAGGCGGATCTGGCGCCGGCGTCACGACTCGGGCATGATCCACCTGGACCTGCCCGAGGTCGAACTGATCTACGACGACGAAGGGCACATGATCGATGCGGAGCCCGAGGACGACGCGTACACGCACACGATCATCGAGATGTTCATGGTGGAGGCCAACGAGGCGCTGGCGCGCCTGTTCGAGGACCTGAACATCCCGATCCTCCGCCGCGTGCACCCCGAGCCGGTGCCCGGCCAGCAGGAAAACCTCAGCGAGTTCGTGAAGGTCGCGGGCTACCGCATCCCCAAAGCGCCGACGCGCGAGGACCTGCAGTCGCTGCTCGACGCCACGAAGGACAGCCCCGCGGCTCCCGCGGTGCACATGGCGGTCCTGCGCACGCTGACGCGGGCCGAGTATTCCCCGGCGCTGATCGGCCACTTCGCGCTGGCCTCCAGCGGCTATGCGCACTTCACCAGCCCGATCCGTCGCTACCCCGACCTGACGGTGCACCGTTCGCTGACGAAGTACCTGGAACTGACCGCCAACGGCACGAAGACGCCCAAGGGCGAGAAGGACCGTGACGCGCTGGCGAAGAAGCTCCGCGAAACCGACGCCTGTCCGGACGAGGCGACGCTGAAGCAGGTCGCGGCCGTCTGCAACCGCACGGAGGAACGGGCGACCGGCGCGGAGCGCGAGCTGCGCCAGTTCCTGGTGCTGCAGTTCCTGGAGCGCGAGCACCTGGGTGACTCGATGCCCGGCGTGGTCACGGGCGTATCGCCCGCGGGCGTGTTCGTCCGGCTGGACAAATACCTGGCCGAGGGCATGTGCAAGGCCGACGAACTGCCTGTCGGCGGCGAGGACGACAAGAAGAAGGGCGGCGGCAAGAACTTCTACAAGAAGGCCGTCTGGCGCATCGACAAGAAGAGCGGCGCCCTGGTCGAGATCAACTCCGGGCGCTCGTTCGCGATGGGCGACCGCGTGGAGGTGACCATCGCCGAGGTGAACCTCGCCTCGCGCCAGCTCGACCTGCTGATCACCGACGGCTCGAAGCGCGACGTCGGCAAGATCAAGAAGGTCGACGCGAAGAAGCGGGACTACGCGGGGGTCCACGGCGACGCCGCTTCTCCTCAGGGCCTGGCCGCCGGGCTGCGGATCGGCGAGGTCGAACCCATGAAGCCCAAGAAGACCGGCGCCGAGAAGCGGGCCCAGCGCAGCAAGTCGCGCGACAAGCGCAAGAGCGATTTCCGCGACAAGAAGAAGGACAAGGGCAAGCGCCAGTAAGCCGAGTCGCCGGGGGGTCATCGCCATGGGAAAGCGCCTGGACCGGATCGATGCCCGCGTCACGCGATGGATGGATCGCACGGGCCACCCCGTCGAGCGGTGGCTGCTCGGGCTGCTCTTTGTGTGGTTCGGTCTGCTCAAGATCGCGGGCCAGACCAGCGCGACCTCGATCATCGCGAAGACGATCTACCTCGGTGATCCCGAGGTGGTGGTCGTCGTGCTCGGTGTCTGGGAGGTGGGCATCGGCGTCTGCCTCCTGTATCACCGGTTGCTGCGTCTGGCGATCGCGCTGATGCTCATCCGCCTGCCGGGGACGCTGCTCGCGCTCGTGCTGAAGTTCGACGAGTGCTTCGACGGTTCGGTGCTGACCCCGACGATTCAGGGGCAGTACCTGCTGAAGGATGCGGCCCTGCTGGGCGCTGCGCTCGTTCTGGGCTCAACGGTCCGCAGACGTCGGCACGGATGACACGCTTTCAGTCCGCGTCGGTCTGGACGCGGAAGGCGTAGACGCGCTGGGCCTTGCCGCTGGGCGCGAAGCCGTCATTGACGGTCACGAGCACCAGTCGTCCGCCACGCAGGTCGGCGATCTCGGGGCCGATCGCGAGGCCGGACGCCCGTCCGAAGGGCCCCTCGACCAGATCTGACAGCGTGCCGATCGAACGCTTGGTGAGCATCGGGAAGAGCAGGTCCTCGCGGCGTTCCTCGCCCTCGAGCAGGAACAGCCGCGCGATCTCGTCGGGTCCGGTCGAGCGCTCGACGGCGAAGACCGGCAAGTCGTCGCGCCAGCCGGCACCGGGAACAGTGCTGAGACCGACGATCGCGCCGAGGTGCTCGCCGTCCATGCCATATCGGTCCGGCGCGTAGAACCGTGTTCGCACGGGCTCCTCGTATTCGACGCGCCACACGAGCACGCGGGTCAGGCCGGGCGAGTCCTGTTCGTCCGTGCTCAGCGGTGCGCTGATCGCCCCCCACACCTGGTCGCCCGCGCGGTCCGGGACGATGGCGAGGGCCTTGATGGCGTCGTCGAAGCGGTAGTGGTCGCGGACGTCTTCGGGCAGGTCCAAGGTTCGGGACGTATCGCTTCGCAGGTTCTCGATCAGGACGGTCGGTTCGCGCTCGAGGGCCCAGACCCGCTGGTGGCTGCCGGTGGCGGTCCGCCGGATGGCCACGGCCTCGGCATCCTCGGCGTCTCCCGGAACCGGCCACTCCCGCCCGAGCCACGCCTCGAAGGTACCGGCGACCCAGGCGTCGCCTTCGCTCTCCGGACGCGGGTCGAAACTGGTCCGCAGGGTGTAGGCGATCGGATCGGGCTGACGGTTGCTGACCACCACCCACGCCTGGGCGACGGGGTCGTAGGCGATGTCGCTGAACCCGCCGACCGGGTTGCCGGTCATCGGGTGGGTCCTACTGACCTCGGCGACGCCGAGCAGTTCGATCGCCACGGGCCCGTCGAACGGGCTCGCGCTGGAGCCGGAACAGGCACCGTTCGCAAGCCCGATAACCACGGCACCCAGAACGCCCACAAACTTAAGGATTATCTGCTTCACGCTCCGCCCCCGAAACTCACTGGCTCTTCGCGGCCTGCAAACCGCTCTCCCAAGGGAAATCGGCCGGGATCACCTCCGGACGATCGACGAGACGCGGGCCGGGGCGGTTGAACATCTGGTTGCCGTCCACGATAGCAACATTGCCCCGCTGCACGGCCTCGAGTGCGCTAAACCATGGCTGGGACAGGAGTTTGTGGGCCTCGGCCCGGGCCTGGTCGAGGGTGAGGCCGCAGGGGCAGACGATGACCCGGTCCCAGCCGCCGGTGCCGGAGTCGGTCGCTCGTTCCACGGCTTCGATGGCCTCGATCGGCACCTGCACGCTCTTGCCGGCCTTGCGATACGCCTGCTGGGGCCCGATCCCCTGCCCAGAACCAGGAACCGGTTCGGTGGGGTTGAGCGGGTGACTGCCGCCGGCGCGCTCGATGAGCTGGGGCGTCCAGTGGCCGGCACAGAAGACCGGGTCGGTCCATTCGAGGAACAGCACGGTCTGGACCGGGCCGAAGGTCGTGACGAAGTCGCAGGCCCGGTAGTACCGCTCGCGGAGTTCGACAAGAACCTGTTCGGCTCGCTCGGTCAGTCCCAGCGCGGCACCGACGGTGAGGACGTCGTCGAAGACCGCTTCAAAGGTATCGGGGTTCAGCGAGACGACCTCGGGCTGGGTCCCGGTCTGCTCGGCGATCTGGCGGGCGGCGCCTCGGACGGTGTTCAGGTCGATCGAGCAGACTTCGCAAAGATCCTGTGTGAGGATCAGGTCGGGGCTCAGTTCACGCAGCCGGTCGGTGTCGAGGTGGTACAAACTCGCGGCATCGTCGCCGGCGAGCGCCTCGCGGACCTGACGGTCCACCTCGCGGGACGCGTTCGGCGATGAGGCCTCGTAACTGGTTTTCTGACCGGTGAGCACGGCGACGTGCTCCAGTCCGGTCGGCCAGTCGCACTCGTGCGATCGGCCGATGAGGCGGTCTCGTGCGCCGAGCAGGCCCACGATCTCCGTCGCGGAGGGGAGCAGACTGACCACGCGCTGCGGCGCCGGCGGGCTCTTTGGGAGGGGAGATTCGGATGGTTCGGGAGAGTCGTTCATTGGCTGGGCATGCTAGGGCGTCGGCGCGTGGGCCGGGTGAGGTGAAATCGGGCGTTGCACACTGGATTTTGCCGATCCCAGGAGTTTCGCGAGGCTGCGCGAATGCGGGTATTGTGCGGGCCGGCAACGCCGGCCGGGGTCGTCCCGGCGAGCAAGGAGTGCGAATGCTGAAGATGACGGATTCATCGCCCCAGACCACCAACCGAACCCTGCGCGGCGCCCTGCTGCTCGCGGCCCTTGCCGGCTCGATAGGTTCGGCGTCCATCGCGACGGCTCAGGTCCGCCCGGAACGGTCGGAGGCTGAGATCGAAGCGGATGCCTCGCAGCGCATGCAGGAATTCGAGGAGCGTCGTCGGGCCCAGTACCTTGAACGCAAGCGGGTGTTGGACAACCTCAAGGCACGCGATCCGGCAACTCTAACCCCAGCCGAACGAGACCAGATGGCGACCATGCAGCGTGCCGTTGACGCGATGGAGCAGCAGGGCATCGGCGTGGAACCCGACGCGGGCGATCTCGAAGTCCGCGAGGGCGGCGCGATGGGGTTTCAGATCGAGAACCCGGACGAGATGATCAACCTCGACTTCACCGAGCCGGTCTCGCTCTCGGCGTTCGTCGACTTCGTCGCGCGCACGCTCCAGGTTAACATCACGGTCGCCGGAGGGGTCCCGGACGATACGTTCACCTTCAGCGCCCCGATGGAGATCCGCGCCGGCGACCTGCCGCTGCTGCTTTCGACGCTGCTCGGCGATCGCCAGGCGGCGCTGATTCGGGGAGAGCTCGGCTGGTATCGCGTGGTCCCGGCGGGCCAGGGGCAGGTGCCGGTCGAGGTTGGCGACGACGATCTGGCCACGACGCGGATCGTCAAGACGCCGATGATCCGTCCCTCCTCGCTGCAGCAGGTGATCGCCGACACGTTCTCGAACACGATCAAGTTCAGCCCGGTCGACGAACTCGGCGTGGCGGTGCTGACCGGCGGCGCGTCTCAACTGGGCCAGGCCGAACGGTTCATCGCGCGGATCGTCGAGGAGCGTGCGGCACAGAGGCTGCATCGCATCCCGATCGTCAACGTGTCCGCCGACTTTGCACGCCAGCGGATCATCGACCTCGACGGCGTGGTCAACCAGACCGCATCGCCGCGTCCGGGTCAACAGAACCCGGCCCAAGCCGGGAGCCTGACCAACCTCGGTTCGTTCCTCTACGTCGATGCCGGCAACGCCCTGCTGTTCCGCGGCAGCGAAAGCGACTTCGAGCAGGTCCAGCAACTGGCAACGATCGTGGACATCGTCTCGCCCCTGATCGCCAAGCGCTACGTCGCGGGCTCGCTGACCGGGCAGGTCGCCAAGGCGGGCGAGCAGCTCGGCCTCGGTTCGATCACGAGCGCGGACGAGGGGTCTTCGCAGTTCAGCCAGGGCGGGATCAACGCCCGCACCGCCGGTCTCGGCCAGCAGACCGCGCCGTCGCAGTTCGGCAGCTCGCGCTTCGTGATCGATCAGAACACGGGCTCGTTCGTCTACCACGGCACCCCCGAACAGCAGGAACGAGTGCAGGAACTCGTCAACGATTTCCGCGACCAGGCGATCGACACCGGTGTGGAGATCCGCATCTACAAGCTGACGTACGCCTCCGCGGGCGGGGACGGCGAAAGCGCCTCCGGAAACAGGTCCGGCAGCGGTTCCGGGAGCGGCGGGGGCGGACTCTCGCTGGGCAGCCAGAACGCCACGCAGCCGACCGGCCCCGGCGTCGCGGAACTGCTCGAAGCGCTGATCAACAACGAGGAGGAGCAGGCCACCGGTCGGTTCCTGCCCGGCGGCGGCGGCCAGGCCAGCGTCGTGAACACCGACGTGATCAACGACATCCTCGCCGAGCCAGAGCCCGACATGGAGCAGCTCGATCAGGCGCTGGCGACCGATGGCGGAAGCGGAACACGCCTGTCGGCGACGTCGGACAACACGCGCATCGTGGCCGACTCAGCCCGCAATCAGCTCATCATCCGCGCACCGGTTCGTGTGCACGAGCAGCTCGCGGAGATCATCGAGAAGCTCGATCGGCCGCGACGACAGGTGCTGGTCGAGGTGCAGATCGTCTCGCTGACGACGACCGACGATTTCAATTTCGCGACGGATGTGCAGATCAACGCGGGTGATTTCTCGTTCCTGAGCGCGCTGGGCGTGACCACTCCGGGCGCGAGCATCACCACGCCGGTGGGTGTCGGTGCGGCATCGGGCTCGGGCCTGACTTCGGCGGTGATCCGCAGCGACTTCGTCCCGATCGCGATCAACGCGCTGCAGAGCATCGGCGATGCGCGGATCGTTTCGACGCCGCAGATCCTGGTGAACGACAACCAGGAGGGCAACATCCAATCGGTCCGCGAGGAGCCGACCGAAGTCACGAATCAGACCGCCGGCGCACCGACGACGACCAGCCAGGGTCCGTCGGTCGAGGCGGGTACGGAACTGGTCGTCCGTCCGCAGATCGCGGGCGACAACTCGGTGTCGCTGAACTTCGCGATCGAGGTTTCATCGTTTGACACGTCTGCGCGTCGCGGCAACCTGACGCCGCCGAAGCAGACCGAGTCGTACAACAGCGTGGTCTCGGTGCCCTCGAACAGCACGATCATCGTCGGCGGGTTCCGATTCGAGGAGTTGTCCGAGTCGATCGAGAAGATCCCGTTCCTGGGCGACATCCCACTGCTCGGCGAGTTCTTCAAGTCCACGACCAAACGCGATCAGTCCCGCCTCATTTACGTGTTCATCACGCCGACGGTGATCCCCGAGCGGAGCACGCGGGTGTTCGAACTCATCGGGGAAGGGCCGCGCAAGGCCGCGGAGATCGACGAGCTGGGATACCGGCTCGAACCGGCGCACATCCCGATCGGCAACGTCGATTTCGGTGAGATCCGCCCGGACCTCGTCGAATCCGGTGTCTTGTCTTCTTCGGGCGAAGCGGAGACGGACTGACCCGCATGGCGAAGCCCAACGGCACACAACCCCCCGTTCCCGATCCGATGCCGGCGTCGCCCTCGGTCTCGATGAGCCGGCTGACGCGGATGCTCTCGCCCATGCCCATCAAGGGCGAGCAGCTCGCGCGGTTCGGCACGCTCCCCGGCGCCGATGAGGACCCGTGGGACGTGATGCTCGCGGCGATGGCGCTGGACGAGCAGACCGCGCTCGAGACGCTCGCTCAACGCCTGAAGATCCCGTTCGAGGCCGCGCCGAAGAGCCACGACTCGGCCGAGGTGTTCTACGAGCGCGTGCCCGGCGCGGCGGCCCGTCGCCACCTCGTGGCGGGGCTTCGCGCGTCGGACTCCGGCTCGGGCGCGATGATCGTCGCGACCGCCCAGCCGATGCAGCCGGCGGTGTTCAGCATGCTCGAGCGCGTGCTGGGCATGCCGGTGGAGATCGTGCTCTCGCCCCGCGCCGCGGTGGGCGACCTGATCAACCGGGGCTACGAGCAGAAGCAGGACCTGGTCACCGAGATCGTCGAAGACATCCCGCTGGACGAATCCGCGATCGAATCGGCGGCGAGTTCGCTGACGGGCTCGACCGACCTGATGTCGCTGGCCCGCCAGACGCCGGTGATCCGGCTGGTGAACATGATCCTGTTCGAGGCACTGCGCCGGCGCGCGAGCGACGTCCACATCCAGCCGCTGGAGAACACGCTCCTGATCCGCTTCCGGATCGACGGCATGCTGGTGGACGCGTTCAGCCCGCCGCTGACGCTCGCGCCCGCGATCAACTCGCGCCTGAAGGTCATGGCGGAACTGGACATCGCCAACCGCCACGCGCCGCAGGACGGCCAGACGACCGTGCGCATCGGCTCGCGCAAGATCGATATCCGGCTGTCGTGCATCCCGACGATCTACGGCGAGCGCCTCGTGCTGCGCCTGCTCGACCAGAGCCAGACGCAGCTGGACCTGTCGTCGGTGGGCGTCACCGAGGAGATGCAGGCCGAACTCGAGGACCTGATCAGCCGCGATGGAGCGGATCGATCGCACGACGCGGAACGTGATGACCATCGAGGATCCGGTCGAGTACCACCTCGAGAACGTCGCGCAGATGCAGGTGAACGTGAAGCGGGGCGTGACGTTCGCGGCGGGTCTTCGAAGCCTGCTGCGTCAGGACCCTGACGTGATCCTCGTCGGCGAGATCCGCGACCAGGAGACGGCCCAGCTCGCGGTGCAGGCCTCGCTGACGGGGCACATGGTGCTCGCGACGCTGCACACCAACGACGCCCCGAGCGCCATCAGCCGCCTGCAGGACATCGGCGTGGAGCCGTACCTGATCAGTTCATCGCTGCTGGCGGTGATCGCGCAGCGCCTGT
>CAXAVQ010000019.1:0-14395 GCA_963971985.1 uncultured bacterium | reverse complement strand
GCGCTGTTCCCCGAAAAGAAACTGTTCTGAACGATCACTTGAGCGAAGCGACTGAACGGCACACTGATCGCGCCGCCACCGGGCGCTTCGTTGCTGAGGAACCGGCTGTTGGCGACGACCACGAGGCCGTCTGCCGAAAGAGCGCCGCCGTACGCCTCGCCCCGGTTGTTGTGAAACGTGTTGCCGACGATCCGCGCGTCCCTCGCGAGCACCGGGATCCGGTCATCCCGATCCAGCGGCAGATCATCACCCGAGGCGAAGCACCAGCGCACGGTGGAGTCGGTCATCCAGCGCACGCTGCTCGCGCCGATCCGCGCGTGCTCGATCGTGATGCCGTTGAGGTCGACCGCGCCGGCGTTGAACATCACCTTCGTGTTGTCGGCGTAGTTGGCGAAGTCCGGTGTGTCGTCGCCGAGCAAATCGCCGGTGAACACAGTCGGGTAGAGGTCAAGATCGCGCTCGTCGGGGTTCTTCGCGTCGCGACCGGCGTAACCGCCTGAGATGCGCTTCAGGCCGTGCAGGTCCGTGCCCGTCCCCACGAGGCCCGGGATCAGATACGTCAGGTCGGGGTCGAGCGTGTTCTGACCGTTCACGCGATCGGCGCGGTACACGCCGCCGGCCATGCGGATCTCGACGACCTCACCGTCGAAGGACTCAGCGTTGAGAGCGTCATGGAGCGATTGGTACGCGCTCTGCCACGACGAGCCATCGCCCCCGAGAGGGGCGGAGGCGTCGATGTACACGATGCGTGTCGGTTCGAGGCCGGCCCACGACGACAGCCGGACGATGTCCTCGAAGTCGGAGACACCGTCGGGCGCGCAGCCGCCCCGCGAAAGCGAGGCGACCAGCCGGGCTTGTTCAGCCTCCGATCGGACAACGACCGGGACCGGTTCGGACCCCGGTACGCACACCGAGGCGGCCATGGCGGGCTGATGGAACGCGATGACGAGGAGCGGCAGAAGCGTGGGATCAAACATTGATCGACCTTTCGAAGGAGTTCTCCCGGCTCCCGGAACGGGCGAGCCGGACCCCTTTTGGATGCGCGGCCTGACCTTGGGTTCCCAACAAATCAAAAAAACGCGACCCGAAAGGCCGCGTTCCGTCATGATTCAGTTGTTCGCGTCGCTCAGCGCTCCGATTCCGGCCTCGCCTGCGGGTAGATCAGATACCGGTCGTGCACCTGCAGCACCAGTGATCGTCTCCGGTCAGATCGGCGATGATCGCGAGCGACGGCTCGAAGGTCCGACCCGCGCCCTGCTGGAACAGGCGCGTCTCGAAGACCTTGAATTCGTTGGCGAAGTACATCTTGCCCGAAGCCGAGAACGTGAAGACCTGGCACATCTGCTCGTTCGCGTCGAGCACGACCATGTCCATGTAGCCGTCGGAGTTCAGGTCGCCGAACGTCAGATCGTGCTCGTAACGGTCCTCGTTGTCCGAGCGGAAGACCGCGAACTCGTCAAGCGTGATCCGCTCGCCCGCCAGTCGCACGATCGCAAAACTGTCCTCGGTCAGCGCGAGCACGTTCGGTGCGCCGTCTCCGGTGAACGACCCCGAGCGCAGACCCGTCGTGCGCAGGCCGGGGATACGAAGCTTGTCGGCGATCCGCCACGCCCCCGCGTTGTCGCGGCTCATGAGAATCAGCAGGTCCGCCGCGGTGTCCGAAGCGACGATCGTCGTGCGCCCTTCCACGTCCAGCGTCGTCAGCGCCGACAGGCGGCTCGACGCGTCCGGCATGGTGATCTGGTCCACCACGCGCCAGCCACTCTCGGCGTCGAACCGGGCGGCCCGGACGAAGTTCTGGTCCGCGATAAGCAGTTCCATCGAGCCGTCGCCGTTCGCGTCGAGCAGCGCCGTGTTCTCCGGCCCCGCCGCCTGCACGAGCCCGAACTGCGGCATCTCGCGATCGGTCAGCACCGTCGGCTCATCCGTGTCGATGCCGGTGACCATGATCATCGGCTCGTTGGGCGTGAACAGGGCGATGTCGGTCGAGCCGTCGCGATCGAAGTCCGCCGCGAGGATCGACTGGGGCGGTCGGTTCACGCCCTCGAGGGGCACGATCACCGGCTCGGCGTCGGGCCGGTGGATCTCCACGGTGTGGTCGCGGCGGTCGCGCACCACCACCGCGAGCGCCGGACCGCTGTTGACGGTCAGCGTGTTCATCGCAACCGGCGTCGCGCCGGCGGTCGCGATCGAGATCGGCTGCGGGAAGCCGAGGCGCCCCGTCGCGCGGTCGTAGGTCGAGACCCCGACCGTCTTCTCCTCTTCCGAGAGCACGAACACCGCGGGCCCTTCGGAACCCGCCCACGCTCCGGTCGCGATGACCTTGGGCTGCTTGAACGCGCTGAACATCTCGCCCTGGCCGATGCCCACGCCCTCGGTCTGCCGGTACAGCACGATGGAGTTCGCGGAGTTGTCCGTGCTCAGCAAGTCCAACATGCCGTCGCCGTCGATGTCCTCGGACACGACCGAGCGCTCACGGTTCGCGCCGCCGCGGAACGCGAAGACCTCGGGAAGCGCCTCACGCTCCGCCGCGGCCCCGGCCTCCGACAGGTCCTCGACCGACTCGGTCGACAATTCGTACAACACGACGCGCCGCGTCTGCGCCTCGATCACCCCGATCGACGCCTTGTCCGACCCGGGCATGCGGACCGTCTCCACCTCGATCAGGTTCGGCATCTCGAAGCGGAGCTCCGCGCCGATCAGCCCGACCGGTTCGCCGAGATCGGTTTCGCTCACCGGTTCCTGCAACCACAAACGAAGCGGCGCATCGGCCTGCGGCACCACGCCGAGCATCTCTGTCAGCCCGTCGCCGTTGTAGTCCTCCACGAAGAACGCCACGATCTGCCCGCCGGAACCGAGCACTTTGGGCTCGCCCACCGGACCGGCCTCGCCGAGATCGAACACCTCCAGACGCCCATCCACGATCGCGATCAACTCCGGCGCGGAGTCCCCCTGCACATCAGCGATGCGCAGCGCCCCGCTCCCCGTGCCGAGCCCGCGCGCCCGACGCCGGTTGCTGACGTCGAACGTCATCGGCTCGGTCTGGCGCATCGTCACGATCTCCGACGGCTGACCCGCGTAGACGATGTCGAGCATGCCGTCGCCGTCCACGTCGTGCACCTGGAACGCGTTCACGCGATGCGCCAGCGGCACATCCGTCCGGTCGTACCACTCGCTCGGCGGCAGCTCGTTGGCACCGAACCCGCGCTCACGCTCGGCGAACGACCGGGCCTCCCGACGCTGGACGTGGATCTCCAGCCGGCTCTTGCGGTTGTTGACCACGACAAGGTCGGTCAGGCCATCATCATTCATATCGATGGCGTGCGCAGGGCCGGTGTTGTCGTCGACAACGAGCACACGCGGGTCTTCGAACCCGAAATAGCCCGCCAAGTCGGGACCGGACTGGGCCGAAGCGCTCGCGCCACCGGCCAATAGGGAGATGGTCAGGACGGAGATCGACGGGGCAGAACGGGTCATGGTCGGTGCGTTTCCGTGGGTTATGGCCCCAAGGGGCCGGTGGGACGTGGGAGCGGCCTGCCGATCACAAATCCGGCAAACACGCGGAAAAAACAGGGTAGTCGCGCGTCGAAGCCGGTCTCAAGCCGGAAACTCAGCATCGGCTTGGCAATATACCCATTGGTGACAAAGGGACCTGTCTCGGAACGCTCCCGTTCGGACGAGCCGGCGGGCAGAGACTCCCTATGATGTATGCCCAGTGGGGTTCCCGGCTGCGGGTGGAGAAACACCTCCCGCCGGTTCCCCAAAGAAAAGGAGGAGAGCGCTCGAAATCGGTGCGCGAACCTCCCGGACCCTCGCTCGAGCCTATGCCCGAGCAGCCGTTTGACCAGGGAGTTGTTGAAGTATGCCGATCTCGCGTCCCCTCGCCCTCGCCGGTGTTCTCACGCTCAGCGCGGGCCTCGCCGTGGCTCAATCCAGCCAACAACCGACCGACACGCAGGGCAGCCTGACCATCGACACCATCACGATGAACGATGGCAAAACCATCATGGCGCCCATTCTCAAGGAGACCGCCGAGAAAGTCTGGCTCGATATGGGCTTTGACGTCCTCGTGGTCCCCCGCTCGGACATCCGCTCGATCCTCCGGGCCGATGCCGACGCTACAGAGGCCGACGAAGGCGACTCCTCCGCCCTCTTCTTCACCGTCCCCAAGGGCACGCTCCCCGAGTCCAGCCCGCGCGAACTCGCCCGGACCATCGGCGAAGCCGTCATCAAGGTCTCCACCCCCTCCGGTCTCGGCTCCGGGTTCATCATCCACCCCGAGGGCTACGCGATCACCAACGCCCACGTCATCCAGGGGGAACAGAAGCTCGAAGTCACCCTGTTCGAACAAGGGGAACGGGAGTTCCAGCGCTCCACCATCGAGGACGTCGAGATCATCGCGGTCAACAACCACATCGATCTCGCCCTGATCAAGATCGAGCGCCCCGACGGTCGCCCCTTCAAGTACGTCCCCATCCAGTCGACCGAATCGCTCGCCGCCGGCGAAGAGGTCTTCGCGATCGGCAACCCCCTCGGCCTCGAGCGTTCGCTGAGCACCGGCGTCATCGCGACCACCCAGCGCAACTTCGAAGGCCTGACCTTTATCCAGACCACCACCCAGATCAACCCCGGCAACTCCGGTGGCCCGCTGTTCAACCTCTACGGCGAGGTCATCGGCTGCACCAACATGGGCATCCCCTCGGGCGAGGGCCTCGGCTTCGCCATCCCGGCGCGCTACATCAAGGACTTTATCCGCAACAACGACGCCTTCGCCTACGACAAGAACAACCCCAACTCCGGCTACAACTACCTCGCCGGACCGCCCCGACTCCAGTACGGCAAGCCGTCCGTCCTCGACGACGACTCCGCCGAGCAGTAACCAGACCCAAGCGGCCCCCGAGCGGGTGTGCCGTTCTCTTTCTTTAATCGACCTGACTCTTTGAAAAACGAAACGGATACACCTGTCATGATGAAAGCATTAACCAAGACCTCGATTCTCTGTATGGCCGCCGGCCTCCCGCTGAGCGCCGCCATGGTCGCCCAGGCCGCCCCCGTCACCATCGCCGACGTCGCGCCGCGCTCCAGCGTGGTCGTGCTCGGTGTCGACGACTTCCAGTCGCTCAAGGGCGCGTTCGAGCAGAGCGGCTTCATGAACATCTGGAACGACGCCGCGATCCAGGAATGGCTCGGCGACTTCGTCGACGAAGCCGTCGAAGGCCTGAACGACGAACTGGCTAACCTCGGCTTCAGCGTCGATGACCTCTCGATGCCCTCCGGCGCGTTCGGCTGGGCCGTCTACGTCGACAACATCGGCGACAACATCGAGGACGCCTCGTACCAGATCATCGGCGTCAGCGACTTCGGCGACGGCGCCGAGAAGATGTCCGAAATCCTCATGACCACCCTCGAAGAGGGCGTCGAGGCCGGCGACATCGACCTCATGGACGAGGAGTATCGCGGCGTCACCATCTGGACCATCACCGAAGTCGAAGAGGAGATGGACGAGGACATGATGATGTGGGACACCGGCGGTCCCGAGCTCTTCAAAGAGACCTACATGGCCCGCGTCGACGGCCAGATCATGTACTCCACCCAGCTCGTCAGTCTCGAGCGCGCCATCGACCGCGCCCAGGGCGATGCGCTGCCCTCCATCGCCAGCGACGACGAATTCAACGCCGCCCGCGCCGCCGTCGGGCCCCATCAGGGCTACCTCGTCGGGCTCACCGGCCCGTGGTTCTCGCTGACGCGCCTCGCCGAGGCCCAGCTCGCCGTTCAGGCCGCCGAGTTCGGCGAGCCCGCCCCGCCCATCATGCGCATGATCGGTGCGTCCGGCGTCGATCAGTTCCGCTCGTTCTCCGTTGGAGTCAACGCCGAATCCGCCAACAGCGTCATGGAGCAGACCATCAGCGTCCGCTTCCCCGAGCGCCGCGGCCTGCTGACGCTCATCCCGACCGACAACAAGCCCTTCACCGCCCCTTCGTTCGTCGACGCCGACGTCTCCTCGCTCACCATGATGCAGGTGGACTTCCCCAAACTCTTCCCCGCCGTTCGCCAGATCATCGGCTCGCTCCCGCCCGAAATGTCGCAGATGGCGAACATGGGCATGATGCAGGCCCAGATGATGGCCGGACCGCTGCTTGAGAACCTCGGCCCGGAGGTCTACCAGGTTCAGACCATCACCAAGCCCTACAGCGCGACCAGCATGACCCAGTACGGCGCCATCAAGACCCGCGACGAAGCCGCCGCCTCACAGGTCATCACCGGCCTCACCCAGCAGTTCGGCATGGCCTCGCGTGAATTCGAAGGCTCACAGATCTGGGATATCGACCTCGGCGGCATGATGCCCATGCCCGCCGGCCAGGGCGGGTTCTCGATCGGCCTCGGCCAGGGCTACCTGTTCATCGGCCAGACCCCGGCGATCGAGTCGGCCCTGCGCACCGCCGCCAACCCCGACGCCGCACGCCTCGCCAACGAGCAGCGCTTCAAGGACGCCGTCGCCGACATGTCCGCCCAGGGCCTGTCCTACGGCTGGAGCGACACCCGCGAGCTCGTCGAATACCTCGAGTGGATGGGTCGCAACTCCGAAGAGATCTACCGGGCCCAGCTCGAGCAGGTCTTCGGTGACGACCCGGAGTTCCAGGAGTTCATCGAGGAGGACATCCGCGAGTACCGCGAGAACATGCCCGAGTTCCTGAAGAACATCCCCAACCTCGACGTCGTCTACCGGAACCTCGGCGACATCATCACCGAAGCGCAGAACACCGACGACGGCATCCGCATGAAGGTCCGGATCCTCAAGCCCTGAGCCCGACCCCACCCTCGGATCTCTCAAACCCGGCGTACCTGCCGGGTTTTTCTTTGCGCACACATATATCAAGGGAAACCCCTGAAGCGGGTCTCGATGCCACGGTCGGCCGGACTTATGTTCTGCCCAGTTCAGAACACCACACAACCTCAGGAGGCCATCGCCATGCGCGTTCTCACACGTGCCGTCGTCCTATCGCTCGCACTTCTCCCGTCCCAAGCCGTCCAAGGCTTCGAATCCCGCCCGGTCGCGTCAGTCGCGCCGTCCGACCCCTTCGAAGGCCTGGACACCCACAGTTTCCAGATCACCACCGACTCCGCCGAAGCGCAGAAATGGTTCGATCGGGGCTTGCTGCTGATGTACGGCTTCAACCACGGCGAGGCCATCCGCTCGTTCGAGAAAGCCGCCGAACTCGACCCCGAAGCCGCCATGCCCTGGTGGGGCATCGCCTGCGCGAACGGGATGCACCTCAATTTCCCCGAGGTCACCGAAGCCCAGTGGGAAGCCGGGAACCGCGCCGCCGCGCGGGCGATCGAACTGCTCGACACCGAATCACCGATCGAGCACGACCTCGTGCACGCCGTGCGCATGAGGACCGCCTGGCCCGTCCCGAGCGAGCAGCGCCCGTACGACGAGGCGTACGCCCGCGCCATGGAACGTGTTCACGAGCGCTTCCCGGACCATCCCGACATCGGGGTCCTGTACGCCGAATCGCTCATGAACCTCCAGCCCTGGGACTACTGGACCGAGGAACTCCGCCCCAAAGGGCGCACGAGTGAGTTTGTTCGAGCGATCGAACACGTCCTCCGGCTCGACCCGACCCACCCGCAGGCCTGCCACCTCTATATTCACGCCCTCGAGGCAGGCCCCAACCCACAGAAGGCGGAAGCCGCGGCCGATACGCTCCGAAACCGCGTCCCCGGCGCTGGACACCTCCAGCACATGCCCTCCCACCTCTACGCGCGCGTCGGTCGGTATGCGGACGCCGTGCGAGTCAATCAGGAGGCACTCGTCGCCGACGATGCGTTCTTCGCGCTCGGCAACGAGCCCGGCGCGTACTACCTCTACCACGCCCACAACGTCCACTTCCTGGCGTTCGCCGCGATGATGGAAGGCCGGTACGACCTCGCCATCGACGCCGCCCGTCGTCTGGAGACCTCGGTCCCGGAAGAAGCGCTCGACGCCTTCGCCTTCGTGATCGAGGGCGTCATGCCCACCACCCACCATGTGCTGATCCGCTTCGGGAAATGGGAACAGGTCCTCAACGAGCCGGCTCCGCCCGCGAAGCGACCGCTCAAACTCGCCATCCACTACTACGCGCGAGGCATCGCCCTCTCCGCCCTCGGTCGCACCGAAGAGGCCAGAGCCGAGCTTGCCAGGTTCGAATCGCAGAGCCAGCAGGTCCCTCAGGACTGGTGGATCTTCAGCAATAAGGCGCACGACGTGCTCCCGATCGCCCGTGCGATGCTCGAAGGCGAACTGGCGTATCGCGAAGGCCGACTCGACGACGCGTGGGCCGCCCTGCAGCGCGGCATCGAGGCCGAGGATCGTCTGCTCTACGACGAGCCGCCCGGCTGGATGATCCCCGTCCGGCACGCGATGGGCGCCCTGCTGATGGAGGCCGGCGAGTTCGCCTGGGCCGAGCGCCTGTATCGCGAAGACCAGCTCAACCACCCCGGCAACGGCTGGTCGCTGCTCGGGCTCAAGAACGCGCTCGAGGCCCAGGGACGCCACGCCGAAGCACGCGAGGTCGAGTCGAAACTCGACGAGGCGTGGCAGCGCGTGACCGATCGCCCGACCAGTTCCTGCTTCTGCGCCCCCGCCGAGTAACCGGCCGGGCGCTCACACCCCCGCGAGTTCCACTTTCACCGGACCGGTCTTGGTGATCGGGTGGCCGGCTCGCTCGTCGGCCCACTCGAACTCGACGTCCGCATCAACCAGCTTGAAGAGCGCGCCGAGATGCCGCTCGATGCTGCGTTTCGCGTCGTTGATGTACCGGGCTTCGTTGGTCTCGAACAGGCTGGCCGCCTGGTCCTGAGCCGTGTCGATCAACGCCTTCTGGCGTTCGGCGTTCATCTGGATGACATCCAGCAGGCCGAGGATCCGTCCCGCCTGCACGTCGTAAGGCGTCACGTCGGTCAGACGCAGCGCGCCCTCGATGTCCGGGAGCACGATCCGGAACATCGGGCGATCACTCGGGGTGTCTTCCAGTCGCTCGACATCTGTTTTCTTGAGGCGCGACAGGTCGACGGCGTACTGCTTCTCGAAGTGGAAGATCATCGCCAACTTCGCCTGGCTCAAGACCAGCGGCGGCAGCCACGCCCAGCCCTTCTTGCTGGTCGCGATCTCCTTCGCGTGCACCTCGAGCCCGACCAGCTTGCCCACCGCGCGGACCCGCTCGGTCAGCATGTCCGTCCGAATAACTTCGGGCGCACGCTCCCCGGCCCGGCGAAGCCAGAGGATCAGAACCGCCGCGAGCAGCACGCCCGACAGCACGCTCAGTGAAATGATGATCAGGGTGTCCATCACAGTCTCGTTGGGATCATAAGCCGCCGGCTTGCAGCGCGTGGCCCCAAACCCCCGATAACGGCACTGGACGTGGCTTCCTGGAAGTCAGGACGCCTCGGCGTCCCCGTCCGGCAGCCCCTCGTCGATGCCCACCTCGATCGCCCGGATCACGAACTGGGACCCGATCGACAGCAGCACCCCGGCGATCCCCAGCACCGCGACCACGACCAGCGTCATCACGACCGGCGACCAACCCGACAGCACACCCCGCACCTGGGGCAGCAGGAACGACACCGACGCCGCCATTGCCGGCGCGACCAGCGCGAGGCCGATCAGCGTCATCGGGATCGTCTTCGTCGGCTTTCGCAGCAGCACGACCAGCAGCGACAGACCGCCCAGGGCGAGCGCAAACACGAGTTCCGCGAGCGCCAGCGGACGAAGCGGCACGCCCATCACTTCCAGCCGGGGCATCCCCGACCGGACGAGGGAGGGCTCGCTGAAAATCGCACCCACCAGAAGCACGCCACCGACGATCAGGGGCGTCATCGCCGGTCCGGACGTAAACCGCCCTGCGCCGGAAAGCACGCCCATCACGCACGCCACCAGCGCACACAGTTGGAAGAGCATCATCCAGAACGCTCCGGGGCTCGCCTGGCCACCGACGATCTCCGCCAGCCCGAGGCCGAAGCCCGCAAGGGCCACCAAACCGGCCAGCGCGCTCAAGCCGCCGATCGTGCGACGGAGCCACGGGGCCGGCGGGCTCATCATCGCGCCGTGAACGGGCCCCGCCTCGACGGGACGGTGCGACACGGTCGCCGGATCAGCCTTGGATGAAACGCTCGTGCTAGCCATGGCCTTCACGGTATCGCCCGATTCGCTCCTGATCCATCACCGAAGACCCCCCACCGATCGGTTTTCGTGCGGTTCCGGGCGCTTCAGGCCGCTTCCCGGGTCGATCCGCCGCCGGCGTGCCCGCTCGGGCAGAACACGGTGATCCGTCCTCGTCCGTCCCGCTTCGAGGCGTACAGAGCCGCATCGGCCATCCGACGGAGCGTCGGCGCGCCGCGGGCACCGTGGTACTGCACCGAGGCGATCCCGATCGACATGCCCGGCCACGGGCAGGTCAGCCCGACCCCCTCCGGGTGCACCCGGAACAGGTCGGCGACCCGAGCCGCCGCTTTCTCGGCGTCCGCCACGGACACACCGGCCATCGCGAAGAACAGCTCATCGCCGCCGACGCGCGCGCCGAGATCGCGTTCGCGCAGGTGACTGCGGATGATCTCGCCGGCCGCGACCAGCGCCGCGTCACCCTTCTCGTGGCCCAGCGTGTCGTTGAGTTGCTTGAAGTGGTCGAGGTCGAA
This sequence comes from uncultured bacterium, assembly GCA_963971985.1. GTDB lineage: Bacteria > Planctomycetota > Phycisphaerae > Phycisphaerales > UBA1924 > JANSXG01. The sequence continues at coordinate 3,721 of CAXAVQ010000019.1, read as the reverse complement.
GGCCAGCAGGCACAGTTCGAAGCGGTCGCGCAGCGCCCGCTCGATCATCTGCTCCAGACCCTGCTCGAAGCCGCGCCGGTTGGCGAGCCCGGTGAGTTCGTCGGTCAGGCTCAAACGCGTGAGGTGGACCGTCTGTTTCGAAGCGGTCTTGACAACGCGGTCCTCGATGTCGCGCCGGAGCATCGCGGCTTCGAGGCGGTCCCGGTGGGCGTCACGCAGCGCATCATGGGCTGCGTGACAGATCCCGCTGAGCGGGTGGGCGGGGTCGATCGCCAGCAGCACATCGAATCGAGTCTCACGCTTCGTGCTCGAAAGAGAGCGGATGCGGCGTTCGACCGTCGCCCGATCCCGGGTCAGGGCCCGCTCGTCGGACCCGATCGCGCCGAGCCCGCCGATGAGACCGCTCAGCGCCCCGGCACCGAGGCCGATCGCCATCGAAACCAGTTCGGGGAGCCCGAGCCCAGCAATCGCGGTCGTCGCACCGATCGCTAGCGCGCTCGACAGCAGCGCGACTAGGCCGAGACGCACGCCCAACGACGACCGCTGCGGCCGGCGCGCGATCGACGCGACCGGAGCACGCCGGGTCACCGGACGCTCCTCGGACGCGTCGTTGAAATCGCTCGTGTGTTTCTCGTCCGCCAAAGACCGGCCTCCTCCGACTCACACCGGATATCGACCAGCCAGAGACGGGTTTTCATGCAAGCCAGCGGGCGGAGGGCGCAAACGGGCCGGAACAGAGCGATCAGACGGTATCCGGGCCCCAAAGTCTCACGTTCAGGTCGCGCTGGGGTGCCAGATCGTCTTCATCTCGACCAACGGCTCGATCCGCCACGGGCTTTCGCAGGCCTCGTCGTCGTAGAAATCGACCGAGTCTTCGATGCGAACGCGCTTGATGTTCTCGGACGCGCCCATCCGCAGAGCCGCGGCGTGCTTCCTGCTCAGCCCCGCCCCGACGACGGCGTTCACATCGCGGTGATTCGCGATGTGTTCGATGAGTTCCTCGCGCTGGCCGGTGAGCAGGTTGATCACGCCGCCGGGCACATCGCTGGTGGCGCAGACCTCGCCGAGGACGCTGGTGGCGATCGGGTGCTTCTCGCTCCCGAGCGCGACGACCGTCGAGCCCGAGCACAGGGCCGGGGCCATGAGCGTGATCAGCCCGAGCAGACTGGGCTCATCGGGCGCGATCACCACGACCACGCCGGTCGCCTCGGGAACCGTGAAGTTGTAGTACGGCCCGATGGCAGCCGAGCACCTGCGAGAACTTGTCGGCCCAGCCGGCGTAGGCGACCAGCCGATCCACCGAGGCCTCAACCTCCTTGCGGGCGGCGCGGAGGTCGGCATCGGTCGTCCGCTTGATGAGCTGCGCGAACTCCTCGCCTTTGCCCTCGAGCATCTCGCCCATGCGGTACAGGATCTGCGAGCGGTTGTAGGCGTCGCGTCCCATCCAGCCCGGCTGGGCACCGCGCGCGGCGACCACCGCGTTGCGGAAGTCCTTGCGCGAGGCGTGGCAGACGTGCGTAATGGTCTTGCCTGAGGTGTCGGTGATGGCGATCGACCGACCGCTCTCGGTGCGCGGGAACGCGCCGCCGATGTACAGCTTGTAAGTCTTCGCCACGCTCAGTCTCGCTGCCATGTCGCTCGTCTCGCTTCTGCCGGTCTCAACGACGCACCGGGCTGAGTTGGTAGGTGATCTGGATGTTCGCGCTGACTTCGATCTCGCCCGCCTCGACCGGTGTCGGAGCCGAATCCGATGCCATCGCCCGGAACGACTCCGCGCCGCGCTGCATGACCGGCACCGACACGCCCTGCTCCTGCACTTCGACGAGCCCGTAGATCGGGCGCCCCAGCGCATCGGCGATGGTCTCGGCCTTCATCCGCGCGTCTTCGACGGCCTTGCGGAGTGCGTCCCGGCGCGCGCCGGAGTCGTCTTTCAGGGAGAAGGCCACGCCCTGGAGCTGGTTCGCGCCCGTCTTCATCGCCGCGTCGATGACCCGACCGGTGCGATCGATGTCGTCGATGCGCACGCTGAGCGTGATCGACGCCCGGTACCCGGTGATCTCGGGCTCTTTGTCGCGTTGGTAGTTGTAGACCGGCGAGAGCGAGAGCCCGGAGGTCTGGATCATCATGCCCTCGATGTCCAGCTCGCGGATCGCCTCGGTCGCCTTCGAGATGACTTCGTTGACGCGCGACTGCGCCTCGAGCGCGGTATCGGCCTGGTGCCACGCGCCGAGGCGTATCGTCGCCCGGTCGGGCTTGACCGAAACGGAGCCGGAGCCGCCGACCGTCACGATCGGCATCTCCGCGTTCACGCTCGCCTCGGCGGGCATCGCGCACACGAGCGCGGGAACCAGAAGACCAGTAAGAAGAAGGGTGGAGTGGTTGAGAGTCATGGTGTCATCTCGCTTTCGTAGAGACCGGCCCATTCCGGTACAGGGTTGTAGGGGCGATCCCTCCCGGTTGGTTCACGGGAATCTCTGATTCTCCAAAATTCTACTCGTCAATAGGTGGTACGTCAGTTCTCAGTTCCTGACTGACTGGTTCAACATGGATCACCTCGCACTCCTGCCCGAACGCGTCACCGATCAAGCCTGCGAACCGCTCAATGTGTTCTTCATTGACGGGAATATTGATCGCGTAGGCTCCGGCGTTCGGTGTCTCGAAACGCAACCACCAATCTGCGAGGCCGAACATCACGGTATTGTCGTTCCTGCCCGGGAGCGACTCGTCGCCCCTTCGCTGCAAACGCAGATTCTTGATCTCCGAACGCTCCAGCCGAACACTTTTTCGATCGTACGGCTGCTTGGTCCGCAACTGAATACTTGCATCCGGTGTCGTGCGGACTGTTACCTTGCGGCGACGACTCATCGTGAAGACGGCCGCAGGCGGCGTCAGCAGGAACACGAGTGCTAGCAGCCAGAAGAGCCAGACGGAGTCCTGCCAAGCCATATTGCCACGGCCCGTTCCGCTCCCGAACGAAAACGGCGGACCCATCCAGAACCAGAGCACGATCCCAGTGCCGATCATCAGTGCGATCAGACCGATGAGCGTCGGCCAGACTCCGCGCTTGAAACGGATCTTCCGGGCTTGGATCAGAAGTCGAAGTTCACTCGGTGTGCGCTCAACTCGAAGTTTCTCACCAAATTGCTCAGGACCCATCCCGTCGCCCTTTCATCGCGTCATGGCGGATTGCGCTTAGCGCGTCAGCTTCACATACCCCCGAAGCCCCTGCATGCCCCCCTCGCGACCGAAGCCCGACTCCTTGTACCCGCCGAACGGGCTGGCGGCATCAAACCTGTTGAACGTGTTGCACCACACCACGCCCGCCTTCAGCTTGCCCGCGAGTTCGAACATCTTCGAGCCCTTGTCGGTCCAGATGCCCGCCGACAGGCCGTAGGGCGTGTTGTTGGCCCGCTGGATGGCCTCTTCGGGCGTGCGGAAGCTCATCACTGCCAGGACGGGTCCGAAGATTTCCTCGCGCGCGATCTGGTGGCTCTGCTGCACACCCGTGAAGAAGCACGGCTGGCACCAATAGCCCTTAGCGGGCACCTCGCCGCCGCCGGGGACATGGACCTCCGCGCCTTCCTCGGAGCCGATCTTCAGGTAGCGGTTGATGGTCGCGAGTTGCGCTTTGGAGTTGATCGCGCCGACATCGGTGTTCTTGTCCAGCGGGTCGCCGACGCGCAGGGCCTTCATCCGCCACTCCAGGCGCCGGATCACCTCG
>CAXAVQ010000018.1:0-14926 GCA_963971985.1 uncultured bacterium | reverse complement strand
GACGCTGAAGTACCCTCACGACCCTCACGACCGGTTCCGGAGCACACCGATCACGTCGCGGATGTTCACCGTCCCGTCCCGGTTCGCGTCCGCTCGCGAAGCCGACACGACGCGAAACGACGCGCCCGCCATCACCCGCAGAATCTCTGCAGCGTCCTTCACCGTGATCCGACCGTCCCCGTCCACGTCGTAATCCGGCGTCGTGTCCTCGCCTTCGCCGTCGCCGTCACCATCGCCACCCACCGAACCACCCGAATCCTCCGGGTCGCTCGTCAGACGAAGATCCAGCGGTGCCGTCGGGATCAGATCGATCGGGAACGGCAGGTCACCGATGAAGTCCGGAAGCTCCTGCCCGTTGAACTGGTAGTTGAACACCTCGCCGCCCTGGTTCAGCGTGCCCAGGCGCTTGTACACCACGTTCGCGCTCTGCCGGTAGAACCGGAACTCCACCGTGTCGCCGATCGCCGGACCTTCTTTCTCTTCGGTCGACGGATCATCGCCGTAGACCACCACCGAGAACTCCAGCGACTCCGCGCTATCGACCGTGAACTGGAAGACCTCGGACACGACCTGCCCGTCGAGAAACGCCGCGATCTGATCGCCGTCCACCGGCGTAGGCGCATCCGACGCCAGCCGCAGCACGCCGGCCACCCGCTCACGAACAAGTGTCCCACCGCCGGGCACGAACTGCCCCAGCGACTCTCCGGCCAGCGCAGCCACGCCGAACAGGAACACCAGAATCGAAAGCCGGCTCGGATTCGTGTGGTTCATCGTGGTCGCTCCTGTTCGTCATGGTACCACCCGCGGCCCCAAAAACGAAAAGCGGCGCCCCGAAGGGCGCCGCCGGGAAGAGAGTCTTCCATCGGGCCGATCACTCAGCGGTAGTGAATGAACGCCGGGGTATCACGGTCGATCGAGTTCAGGTCGTTCGGGTTGGCCGCGTCACCATCCGGCTCGAGCGAACCCACGTCGAACCCGCTCCCGGTGTTCTGGAACACGAGGATGAAGTCCGAACGGTTGTTGGCCGGGAAGAACCCGTTCGCGTTCGGGAACGCCGTGCTGACCGTCGCCAGCACCCAGCCGTCGGTGATCGAGTTGTTCGGGAACCCGGCCGCCGGGAATACCGACGCCGCGTTCAACTCTTCACCGAGTTGGAACACGCCGTAACTCTCACCCGTCGCGTTGAACAGGCCGAACGCGTACCCACCAACAAGGTTGTTGATGTTCGTTCCGAACTGCACACCGAAGTTCGTCAGCGTGAACGCGAAGCTCTTGATCTGATCACGGTCGATCAGGATCGAGTCGAGCGGTGTCGCGCGGTCGTCCGCCGCAGTCCACTCGCCGTCCACACCATCCATGTCGCCGTCGGCGTCCTCGATCCAGTACACGAACTGGTCCAGCGGACCGGCCGCGATCAGGTTCTGACCGAGAACGATTTCGCCCGTCTGGATGCCAGTCGGAAGTGTCGGGCGGCGGATCGAAGTGGTCGCCCACCCCGACTGACGAGCGAACGGCACCGTGTTCCAGCCGGGGTAAATCCGCTGGGCACCGGCGCGACTGATGTCGATATCGAACTGCACCGCGTCGGAAGCGTTGTTGTTGTTGCCTTCCGTGCGGTTCTGCGGCTGGAACTGGATCGGGTCACCGTCGATCGAGCTCAGAAGTCTCGACACGGGGTACCGCTCGCCGCTGGGCAGCTCGGCCACGATGATGACCGGGTTCAGCTGCGAGCTCAGGCGGTTCCGCCCAGTGAAGGAAGCGATCGGAGCCGACACGTACAGGTCGTACGAGCCGTCCGCCGAGGTCACCGTCGCCGTCGAAAGAAGCGGCGAGCCGTCAAGATCGAAACCGGAGTTGTAGATCTCCGTGGTTGTGCCATCTGCCGAGCGGGGCAGGTCCCACGCGAGTTCCAGAAGACCGTTCGTGATCCGATCGGTCGATTCCTCGCCCTGTCCGGTGAACCGAATCGCCGCGAGGTTCGACGTGATGAACTGCAACTGGATCGTGTCCGTCAGGAAGTCGTAGTCCGGGTCACCGCTTGTCTCCGGCGAGTTCGTGTACACACGAACGTTGTTCGGACCACGCTGCAGGTACACGTACTGGTTCAGTTCCAGCAGCCAGTTCGTCAGCGACTGCAAAGAACGCTGGCTCGCCACCGAGTCATCGCCGCTCGTACGCTCGTACGAGAACGTCAGGTTGTTGTGAGTCGCCGTCACGCGCTTCACGGTCGGAACCGCGACGCCCGCGTAGATCTTCGTGCCGATCGGTGCCGGGATCGATTGACCGCCGTCGGTGCCGAGGAGCACGCGACCCGAGATCAGCATGATCGCCGGCCCCTGGGCATCCGGGTCCGCCGCGTCCACGGCCTGGGCGACGAACGTCTGCCCGTTGACCGCCGAAACGTTCATTCCCGTCGAAGCGCCCTGGATCGCGCGATCCGCCGCGTCGGCGTCCGCACCGTTGTAGGTGATCGTCGGCGTGTCCATCATCGACACACCCGAAACCTCGAACAGCACGCCGTTCGAGTTCGCGCCGTTGTCGGTGTCGATCTCGTCGATCGTGCCGACGCTGATCGAGAAGTCCGAAGCGTCCAGCAGCGAACGCACCACCACTTGGTTGAACTGCGCGATGATCGAGTCCGCGTTGCCATCGTCGTCGTCGTCCAGAAGGAACGCGCTGTCCACGACCGTCGACGCCTGAACGGTCAACGCGATGAAGGGCGCCTGCTTGTTCGTCTGCTCCGTCGCCGAAGCCGTCGCGGGGTTGCCCGCCGCGTCGACAAGCGTCGAAGCCGCCAGCACCGCCACCGAATCGTTGATCGTCACGTCCGCGTTCCGCAGCGTGAACGAGTTGGCCGTCGTCAGCGCGTCCACGAGGTCGCCATCATCGAACGGCGTGCCGCCGAACGTGATCGACTCCTCCTCGACGTTCGCCGTCGAAACCGTCGTGTCGCCCGCGGTCGACTCGATCGCCTCGGACCAGACGAACAGGATCCGGTTCGGATCGTTGTCGCCCACATCACTGGTATCAGCCGCCGGACGCTGCTCGACCACCAACTGGCGGTTCGAAGTCAGTTCGTCCTGGTTGTCACCGGTCAGGAAGCCAGCGAACACCAAGGTCGGGTTGGCCCGGTCGGTATCGGCGTTCGACGTACCCGTGCTCGGCGCGTCGTTGCCCGCCGCGTCGGCGATCTCGCCCGCAGCGGCGTTGTACGCAGCCGAAACTGCGTTCGCATCGCCCGTGCCGGGAATCGCCTCTTCGTCATCGCCGCTCGCGGCGGTCGTGCCGTCGTCGTCCCAGTCGAACTCCTGCGGATCAAAGCTGAGAATGATCGCGTTGTTGGTCTCGCGGGTGGCCAAAGGGTCACCGTCGACGACCAGGTCCACGCTTCCGCGGCTCGTCGTGATCGTAAGCGGGTCGCTACCCGGATTCACCACGGTGTCCGCCGTGAAACCGCCGAGATCGACGGTGAAGCCCTCGGTGATGATCTGCGAGACAGGGTTGACCGAAGCCGAGTCCACCGGCGTCGCGGTCAGACCGGTGGTGCTGGTCGTGTTGGCCATCGCTTCGTCGTAGACCAGAGCGACCGCGTCGACTTCGCCGTCGCCGTCGAGATCGTGATACGAAACGAACTGCAGCGCCGGCTCGATCTCGTCGGCGATCGCCCGATCCTCGACGTCAGAAGGCAGCGTCTGGCTGAAGATATCCGTCGGACCCGTCGCCGAGTCGATCGTCACGCGGAACAGGCCGTCCGCAGGGTCACCGTCCGAAGCGTCCAGCAGGCCGTCCGCCGCGATACCGTCGAGCGCGCCGCCCGACGAATCGAGGTCGATGATCACCGAGTTGCCCGAAGCGCTCACGGCATTCACCGTGATGTCCGTCGCCACATCGTCCACGAGGTCCAGCGTGTACGCGCCGGCCACTCCCGCGTTCGAAATCTCGTTGTTGAAGTCGATCCGCAGCGATCCCGCGACGGTGCCACCGTTGGCCGGAACCCGCTCGGTGAACACCGCGCCGGTCACCGCCAGATCCGGAACGCTTGTGATCTGGATCGAGTTCGACACCGCCAAGTTCGCGACGATGTCCTTCAGGTCCAGGTTCGCGTCCGGAGTGTTCGGACGGATCCAGCTGTCGAGCTGGAGGTTCGTCGAGCCGCCGGGAAGGTCGCTGTTGTCGAGCGTCAGCGTCAGCGAGCGGAAGTCGCTCCCGAGCGTCACGCCCAGAATACCGCTCGCCGTCGGCGTCGCGCCTCCGAACGAGTTGACCGTGTTCACCTGGAAGTCGTTGTCGCCGATATCGGCGACGATCGTCTGGTTGTCGTCGTTGGCCGTATCGCCCGATGCCGCGACGCGCAGACGCTGATCGAAGTTCAGCAGCAGCAGGCTGCCGTCGGCGTTCACCTGCGCACTCGTGATCCGAGGCCCGGTGATGTCCGCACGCAACACTTCGTCCTGTGTCTCATCGGCCGCATCGAACTCAGTCGTCGCGCCGCCGTCGCCCGGCGTGAACACACGCAGACGCACACCCCCGCCAGCGTTCACGATGCTCGACCACTGCGCCGACGAGAACACGAAGTCGCCCGGCGTGCCATCACCGTTGCGATCGTCCATGTCGATCTGCAGACCGGTGTTGCCCGCGTTGTTGTAGTTCACCGGACCGCCCAGGAGCGTCACGGTCACCGCCGAGCCGAACAGCGTGCCGTCCGACCCGATCAAGCGGGCTTCGACGGTCAGCGGCTGACCGTCGGTCAGGCTCAGACCGTCCAGGCCGGCGTCCACCGCAAACGTCACCACGGTGTCGGGACCGACAAACTCGTCGTTCGCAACCCGCGGCTGGGTGATCTGGACACCCGCACCAAGCGCCGAACCCGCGACGGCACCCGCCGCCAGCAGACCCAGCCCGCTCCGCAACAAAGCTCTCATTCCTTCGATCCTTTCTTGTCCGGCGCGTCCGCCGGGTCTACTTCCTGGCCAGAACCCTCATGCGGCTCCGGATAACCCGTTCTGGACTATCCGACGCACAGAAGGCTCATCGGTTCAGCTGTTCGATCCGTTTGGAAAGCCGGCAACGCGCGACGCAAACGCAGCGCCCAACCCGATCCCGGCACCAAAGATGTCTATCCTGTCCAGTCAACTTATCAGACCCTCTGGGAAGTTGCCCGCGATCTCGGGGTCGGTCAACCTATCCGAGTGGGTTATCCCGCTTCCCGATCCCGATCACGCTCGCTTTATCGGCCCGACCCACCCCAACCACCCGAATCGGCTGCGGTGCCGATAACCTCCCCCACCCCGACCGCGCAACTCCTGCGCTGCTCCTCCAAGAGCCCTTTCCCGAGAGATACCCGCGCGCCGATCCGGGTACCATCCGCCCGATGCAACAGGCCCTCGAAGCGCTCCAGTGGATCCTCCTGATCGCCGCCCTCGGCACCGTCGCGGCCCTGATTTCCCAGTCGAGACTGGTGAGGCGACGCCAGAAACAGCTCCAGCGACGCACCGACCGCCTCGAAGCCGCCTCCCTCGAACTCAGGCGCGCCGTCGCCGACGCCGACGCACAACAGAGCCTCGCCGCCCAGCCCGGCCCCGAACGCCCCCGCTTCCGCTTCACCGCCCAGGACAACGAGGACGTCTTCCTCTACGAACTCTTCCGGGGGAAACGCTCGGGACGCTATATAGAGGTCGGCGCCCACGACGGCCAGCACCTCTCCGTCACGCTCCCGTTCGAGGCCCTCGGATGGACCGGCGTCCTCATCGAGCCCGTCCGCAGGGACTTCGAAGCCTGTCGCGATGCACGTCCCGCCAGCCACGTCGTCCACGCCGCCCTGGGCCCCGCCGGCTCAACGGGTACCGTGACCTTCAATGAGGTCGTCGGCGAAGACCACTCCGGTGTCATGTCCTACCTGGAAACCAACGCCCACCACGAGCAGGACCTCAAAGCCAAGTCGGCCAAGGTCAACGCCGTCGAAGTGCCCTACACCACCATGACTCAGGTCCTCGCGGGCGCCCCCGATCCCGAACAGCCCTACGACTTCGCCGTCATCGACGTCGAGGGCGGCGAGGTCGGCCTCTTCCAGGGCTTCGATCTTGCCCGCTTCGCCCCCGCCGTGCTCGTCGTCGAAGACAAGGCCGACCCCGAAACCAGCCCGGTCCGCCCCATCATCGAGAGCGCCGGCTACGAGCGGGCCACCGCCATTGGCATCAACGACGTCTACGTCCTCCGCTCCCAGCCCGATCTCCTCCGACGCGCGCGCCGCCTCGGCTTCGGAAGCCGCTGACCCCCCGCCCCCGCAGATCCCGATGCGCATCGTCCACATCATCAACCCGTTCCACGCCCCCGCCGGCTCCGAACACGCCATCGCCCAGGATGTGACCCTCGCCTCCATCCGGCGCGCCCACGCCCACGCCGCCGACGCCGGGCTCGAGGTCATCCCCGTCGGCGTCGCCTTCGAGGAAGACCTCGACCTGATCACCCCGCCATTCGTCGCCGCCAGGGCGCTCAAGCGATCCGTCATCGACGTCGCCGAGTTCGAAACCAGCAAGAAGTTCCCCTTGGTCGCGGACCTCGTCACCCTCGGTGCCGAAGCCGCCGGCGCCGCACGGGACGATGATGTCCTGGTCTACACCAACCTCGATATCGCCCTCCAGCCCCACTTCTACGAGTCCGTCTCAGCGCTCATCAACCCGGACTCCCCCGCCCACGTCATCAACCGGCGCACCATCCCCGGCCACTACACCTCCCCCGACCAGCTCGACGCCATGCTCGCCGAACCGGGTCAGCGCCACGGCGGGTGGGACTGCTTCGTCTTCCCCCGCGCCTTCGTGGGGTCCCTGCGCCTCGACGGGATCTGCATAGGAGCGCCCTACATCGGCCTCGCCATGCTCGCCAACCTCGACGCCCTCTCGGGCTTCCGCCTCGTCGAGCACAAGGACCTGCACCTGACCTTCCACATCGGCGACGACGCCACCTGGCGAGGGCGGACTGACCTTTCCGAGCACAACCGCCTCCGACTCCGGACCGCCCTCAATGAGCTCCGCGCCCAGCATGGCCCGGTCCCGGCGAGGAGTTTCTTCGAGCGCATCGACGCCGAACTCTTCGAACGCCCCAGGCGCGACAAGACATTGGCTCATCGTCTCCGCCGGCTCGTCGGCCTCGGCTGATTCTCGGACCGGGCAAAGCGCACACCCTTCCTCCTTTGACGGCACGATCCGACCGCTGGGGCCATTCCCGAGCCGGCGCGACTGATTCCGCGCTCGCACAAGGCCGATGACCACGCCGTGCGCGGGGGTCGCGCCGGCATAGCCGAGCGCCCTCGCCGACCAGGTCCGATCATCATCCCCGCCCGCGGCGATCCCGCGTGGCCAGCCGGAGCGAGCGCCCGTCATGACCATCGACGACATTCTCCGCCGTGCAGCCGAAGCCGACGCCTCCGACATCCACATCGTCGCCGGCCACCCCCCCGTCATGCGCTGCCAGACCGTCATGACCCCCATGGACTTCCCGGTCATCGACGCCGAGACCGCAGAGCGGATGGTCCAGCACATGGCCAACGAGAACTCGCTCAAGACCTTCAAGGACGTCCAGGACGCCGACTTCTCCTACGAAGTCGCCAACCTCGGCCGCTACCGCGTCAACGCCCACCGCCAGAAGGGCGTCCCCGGCATCGCGCTGCGTGCCATCAAGACCAAGGTCCCCCCGCTCGCCGGCCTGAACCTCCCCGAGGTCATCACCCGGCTCACCTACCTCCCCCGAGGCCTCGTGCTCGTCACCGGCGACACCGGTTCGGGTAAGTCCACCACGCTCGCCGCCATGATCCAGGCCATGAACGAGCGCTACCAGAAGCACATCATCACGCTCGAGGACCCCGTCGAATACGTCCTCCACTCCAACCGCTGCCTGATCGAGCAGCGCGAACTCGGCCAGGACATGCCCTCGTTCGCGTCGGCACTCAAGCACGCCCTGCGTCAGGACCCCGACATCATCCTCGTCGGCGAAATGCGAGACCTCGAAACCACTGCCCTCGCCATCACCGCCGCCGAAACCGGTCACCTGGTGCTGTCCACGCTGCACACCACCAACGCCTCGCAGACGGTGGAGCGCATCATCGATATGTACCCCGCCGCCCAGCAGAACCAGATCCGAGCCATGCTCGCCAACACGCTGCAGGCCGTCATCTCCCAGACGCTGTTCCGTCGCGTCGACGCCAAGGGCATGGCACCCGCTGTCGAGATCCTGCTGTGCACTCCCGCCGTGCGCAACCTGATCCGCGAAGGGCGCACCTTCGAGATCGCCAACGTCATCGAGACCAACCGCTCGATGGGCATGTCCAGCCTCGATTCCTCGATCAGCCAGCTCTACTTCAACGGCATGATCAGCAAGGAAGACGCGATCGCCCAGGCCGCCTACCCCGACAAGCTCGAGCAGCAACTCGCCGCCTGATCCGCGCCCGCTGAAGGGGCCGCGAAGCCCGCGTCCGTTCCGTTCCGTTCGTATTCCGCTCAGGGAGCCCGACCGCCATGCCCGCCTACCGCTACCAGGTCCGTTCCGGGAACGGCCAGACCACCGTCGGCGTCCTCAACGCCCAATCGGTCGCCGCCGCCGCCGACAGCCTGCGCCGGCAGGGCGCGCAGGTCCTCTCGATCGCGCCGGTCCCCACGTCGGAAAACCGCACCGCGCTCATGCAGCGCATCAAGGAACTCAACTCCGGCAAGCCCAACCAGAAGCACGTCCTCGACTTCACCACACAGCTCGCCGTCATGGTCCGCGCTGGCATCGGCATCCGCACCGCCCTCGAAGGCATCGCCGAGCAGACCACCCACTACCGCTTCAAGCAGATCATCCTCGGCCTCAAGTACGACGTCGAATCCGGCAAGCAGTTCTCCGAAGCGCTCTCGAGACACCCCAAGCTCTTCAACCCGCTCTACGTCAACATGGTCCGCGCGTCCGAAATGTCCGGTTCGTTCGGCAAGATGCTCGACCGGATCGCGGCCTACACCTCGCAGCAGATCGAAACGCGCAAGATGGTCGTCGGCGCCATGATCTACCCCGGCGTCATCGCCACCATGGCTGTCGGCGTCACCGTCTTCCTGCTCACCTTCGTGCTCCCCAAGTTCACGGGCGTCTTCGAGGGCAAGGAAGACGCCCTCCCCTGGGCCACCACCTTCCTCATGGGCCTCTCCGAGTTCGTCCGCTCGCAGTACCTGATCATCCTCGGCTCCCTGCTCGCGGTCTTCGTCGGCTTCTTCGCCCTGCTCAAGACCGACCCGGGCGCCTGGTGGTTCGACAAGTCCAAGCTGACCGTCCCCGTCTTCAAGCGCATGTTCCGCGCCCTCTACATCAGCCGCTCGCTGCAGACCATGGGCGAACTGATCAACGCCGGCGTGCCCATGCTCGACACCATCGCCATCACCGGCGACATCTCCGGCAACCGCCTCTACAAACGCATGTGGCGCGCCGTCTACAGCAGCGTCAAACAGGGCCGCAAGATCACCTTCCAGCTCCAGCAGTCGTCGCTCATGCCCCACGCCGTCGTCCAGATGATCGGCGCGGGCGAGGAGTCCGGTAAGCTCGGCGAGGTTCTCGACGAGATCTCGGACTACTACGCCAAGCAACTCCGCGACGCCATCAAAGCGGTTACCGGAATGATCGAGCCCCTCATGATCGTTGCGATGGGTTCAATCGTCGGCTTTATCGCGATGGCCATCATTCTGCCCATCTTCAAGATGAGCCAGATCGTCCAATGACAGGTGAACCCACCGGCTCCGAACGGCCGCTGCTCACCCCTCCGAGGACACTCGCGATGCTCCCCGCGCCGACCAACACAACCCCAGCCCCCGCTCCCCGGCCACGCGTGCGCCGTCACCGCGCCGGGCGAGGCTCGGGCCGGCGCAACGGCTTCACGCTCATCGAGACGATGTTCGCGGTCCTCATCATCGGCCTCGGCGTCGTCGTCATCCTCCGCTCGATGATGCACTTCCTCTACTCCAACATGTGGTCCACCCACTCCGCGACCGCCACCTACCTCGCCCAGGAACTCCGCGAGCTCTCACGCTCGCTGCCCAACCACGACCGATTCGCCGGCGGCCTCTACTTCATCAACCCCGCCGACCCCGGCACACTCGAGGGCTGGGGACTCGAAGGCGACGACCCCCAGGTCGCCGACATCAACGACATCGACGACCTCGACGGCCTCGTCTTCGGCAACGCCACGACCTTCCCCGACGGCTTCGTCATGAGCCAGCGCTTCCCCGGACCGATCAACTCCTTCGGAGAGGTCATCGCCGAGGTCCAGTTCGACGGCACCACAGAGATGATCGAGATCGACGGCGAACTCGTCGAGGTCTCCATGCGCGGCTGGTCCCAGCTCGTCTCCGTCGACAAGGTCGACCCTTACGACTACTCCATCATCGTCGACGACGCCGCCAACGAATCCGACTCCGGCGGACGCGACGTCGACGAGTACCCGCTCAGAGTCACTGTCACGGTCATCTACGACGGCGTGTGGGACGACCACGCCCCGCCCATGAGCCAGATCTCCTGGGTCGTGCCGCCGCGTTGATCCCGCACGACGCGCGCGATCGCGGCGCGGCGTGGTCGGGATCCTCGCCATGATGTTCCTCGTGATGTTCGCCTCCCTCGCCACCACCATGGCCGTCGTCACCCAGGGCAACCTCCGCTCCTCCGTCTCGCACATGCGCGTCACCAAGTCCATGTCCGCCGTCGACACCGGCCTCCAGCTCGCCGAGTCACGCCTCATGGAAGCCGCCTCACGCTTCATCGTCCCCATCGGTGAAATCTCGCCCGACTACGCCGAAGCGCTGTGGACCGGCAACTACGCCGGCTTCGACGCCCCGCCCCCGCCCCAGCCCGCGCCCTACGGACGACCCGAACCCGGCACGCCGACGAGCATCCGCGAAGCCATCCAGTGGCACCACGATTCCGACGACTCCGACAACCTCGTCAGCTGGGACAACGCCAACAACGTGCCCGCGCCTATCACCGCGCCGGCCACCAAACCCGACTGGGTCGTCGGCTTGCCCATCGGCCTCGAACGCTCCGGAGACGGCCTCATCACCACCGCCGTCCAGATCACCTACCTCCCCCCCGTCCTCGACGACGAGGGGCGCGTCCTCGTCGTCGTCACCGGCTACAACTGGGACTTCACGCGTGAACGCTGGGTCACCCGCACCGCCTACCAGCACTTCTCCATCGTCAAGCGCGTCGAACACGCCGTGCTCGCTCCCTCGCGCCTCATGATCGGGCGCAACGTGCAGGTCAACGGCCCGCTCGGCATCCGCTACAACTCGCAGGCCCTCGGCCTCATGGACGGCCCGCCGCTGTTCATGAAGTCCGACTTCTACGGCCTCGACCCGCTGCTCAACACCAAGCTCGACGACTTCGAAGCCGCTCTGCTCAACGCCGACGTCGACGGCGACAACCGCCTCCGCGTCAACCACGCCACCGAACGCATCCCCCTCGTCAACCTCAACTCGATCGACTACTCCGGCAACGGCCTCGCCGACGGCGCCTTCGTCGACATCACCCGCGACGGTTTCGTCGACGACTTCGACGTCTTCATCAACCACTTCGACACCAACGACGACGGACGCATCGTCCTCTCCGACGAACTCCGCGCCGGAACCCCCAACGAGGCCCTCAGCGCCGAGTTCACCCTCGACGATTCCATGGCCCTCATGATCGACTCGGCAAACCCCGACCGAAACGGCAACGGCATCTACAACGGCCAGTTCATCGACGGCGTCTGGGACTACTCCACCTTCAACGACAACAACGAGGACGACCTCCTCGACTCCGGCGACATCGACGCCGACGACATCACCCTCGGCTACCGCGACGGCATCCTCGACTACCGCGACCGCTACGCCAAGGTCCGAGGCTCCATCTACTTCCGCGCCAACCAGTCCGACTGGGAGAACGCCACCGACGCCTTCGGCGTGCCCTACGGCAACTACCAGCAGTTCGTCTCCGGCGCCGTCATGCCCAACACCGACGACCTGCCCATCGTCTTCAACGCCGACGACATCGACATCCCCGACATCTCCCCCGACTCGTTCGCCGCGGCGACCCAGGGCCTGATCACCATCGCCACCGACGAGAACTCCACGCTCGACGACCAGGTCGAGATGCAGCTCGGCCCCGGCTACACCCCCCCGACCACCGTCGAGGCGACCCCGTTCGCCGCGCCCGCACCGGCCGACTGGTACGAGCGCCCCACCTACTCGAACCTCACCTTCCGCAACGTCACCATCCCGCTGGGCACCAACGCCCTCTTCGAGAACTGCACCTTCATCGGCGTCACCTTCGTCGAGACCTACGAGGACAACACACACCCCTCATGGGCCTTCTACGGCACTCAGACCCGCAACCGGTTCACCGGCGCCCTCGAACAGATGTACCCGCAGGACGAAGACTCCGAGATCGCCCTCGACAAGTCCTGGGCCGAGCCCGGTGACATCGGCTACGACGACCTGCCCGACCCGCTCATCGTCGGCGTCGACATCGACGGCGACGGCTACGGCGGCGATCAGTGCATCGACACCAAACTC
This sequence comes from uncultured bacterium, assembly GCA_963971985.1. GTDB lineage: Bacteria > Planctomycetota > Phycisphaerae > Phycisphaerales > UBA1924 > JANSXG01. The sequence goes on along the minus strand of CAXAVQ010000018.1, from coordinate 2,366 downwards.
GTCTCCAACAACCTCCGCTTCCACGACTGCCTCTTCGTCGGCTCCATCGTCGGCAACCGCGCCACCGTGTTCTCCAACCGACGCAACAAGATCACCTTCACCGGCTCCACCCGGTTCGCCAGCGAGCACCCGGACTACCCCGACGACCCCGACTACATCCCCACCGAAGACGAGATGGAGCAGATCCGGCGCAGCTCGCTCATGCTCCCCAACTGGTCCGCGGACATCGGCCTCAACAACGCCAGCCCCGATCAGGACGTCCACCTCCGCGGCGCCATCATCGCCGGCGTCATCGACATCCGAGGCAACGCCCGCATCGACGGTGTGCTCATCGCCGACTTCCAGCCCGTCTTCGGCGAGCCCCCCCTCCAGCTCTACGGCGAGCCCGTCGGCAACCCCGCCGACTTCAACATCACCCTCGGCTACTTCAGCCCCGACGACGGCGACCCCGAAGGCATCGACCTCGGCTCCCTCGCCGACCTCGACGGCGACGGCACCCTCGACATCGGCTGGGACTCCGCGCGCGATCCCGCGACGGGCGAACTCATCCCCCTCGGCTCGCCGCTGCTCGACGGCCTCGACCCCGACGACTACCCCGACGCCTGGTTCGACGGCATCGTCGACTCCGACGCCGAGTGGGTCCCCGGCGACTTCGCCCGGCGCCCCGTCGCCTTCAACGGCTTCGGACGCGTGATCATCAACTACGACCCCGACATCGTGCTCCCCGACGGCCTCGCCACGCCCATCCGGATCCAGCCGCACCGCTCGACCTACGAAGAGGGGCGCTACGAACTGCCCGGCGAAGAGGAAGGCGCCTGATCGCATGAAACCCCTCCGCACCATCACACGCGCCGCCCGACACTCCGCGCGCCGGACCACGCGGCGAGCGTTCAGCATGATCGAAATGCTCATCGCCCTGTCGATCAGCGCCTCGATCATGACCGCCTCGCTCGTCGCGTTCGACGCCATGTTCAAGGTCTACGAGACCTCGACCGAATCGGCCTCGAACCACGTCGTCGCGCGCATCGCCGTCAACCGCCTGCTCGGCATGATCCGCACCGGCTCCCAGTTCGGCCCGTTCCCCAACGACGTGCTCGACTCGGGCGCCAACCCGCTCAAGGCCGACTACTTCGAGTTCGCCTCCCGCTTCAACGACGACGGCGAGATCGCCGAGGTCACCCGCGTCGAGTTCCGCTACCCCGGCCAGGCCCCCCTGCTGCGCACCTGGGGCGCGCAGGAAGACCCGCCCGAACTGCCCGACGGCATGGAAGTCGAAGGCCCCGGCGAACTCTGGATCGTGCTCATCGACGTCGCCACCGGCGTCGAGCAGGAGTTCATGATGCTCTCCGAGGTCCGCTCGGCCGAGTTCACCCTCCGCTACGAGATCGGCCCCAAACTCATCAAGGCCACCGTGGACATCATCTTCGAGCCCTCCCTCGCCGTCGACGACGGCGTCTGGACCCCGGCGACGCCAGAAACCGTCCGCCTCGTCGCGAGCGCCATGCCCCGTCGCTCGGCGGAGTAACGCCCAGTTCGGGGTGGCATGGTCGAAGCGAAGCGCAGGCCATGGCGAGCTTCACAATGAGCGGCAGAAGACGAACGGGTGCCGGGGTCTGAGCGAAGCGAAGGCCCCGCGAGCCCAGCAACCTCGTCAGGTCACCACGGAAGCATAAACCAGCGCGCCAAATCAGTTTCGATATTCCTCACTTTAGAAATCGATGCCCGTGGTAGGATGCACTTGCACCTGACGCGACTTTCGTCGCGGCACAGGACACCCGCACCCCGAAAGGGTCATGCCATGCTCCGCTGGGCCATTGCGTTCTTCATCATCGCGATCATCGCCGCCGTCTTCGGCTTCGGCGACATCGCCGACGGGGCCACCGACATCGCGAAGATCCTCTTCTTCGTCTTCCTCGTCCTGTTCGTCATCTCCCTGCTCTTCAACCTCGTCCGCGGCAAACCGGGCGCCTGACCGCACCCAACAGAACACAACGGCTTGGGTGGCATGGTCGAAGCGAAGCGCAGGCTATGTTGAGCTTCACAAAGATCGGCAGAAGCCGAGCGGGTGCCGGGGGCTGAGCCAAGCGTAGCCCATGGCGAACCTTCCCAACCTCCGAAGGCGCGACCAGGGCAGGCATCTTGCCTGCCCTGTCTTCATTGGTGGGACGGGCATCTTGCCCGTCCTCTTCCCGTGGGGTGCCATGGTCGGAGCGAAGCGCAGGCCATGCGGCGCTCCAATCACCGCGAGGACGCCATGCACTCCACACCACATGCAGCCGCACCCGTGGGCTGCGCCCGACTCCGTCGGACGAGATTGGGATGAAGACCTGTTGCTCCGCGCGTGGTACATCACGCGTGGTCACTAC
>CAXAVQ010000017.1:0-15205 GCA_963971985.1 uncultured bacterium | reverse complement strand
CTCAGAAACCCCAACGGTGATCGACGCGACGCAGGATATCGAGGAGATGGCCCGGCGGATCGGAGAGGTTTCGGCACCCGACGGTCAGGCGTTCACCCGGTTCATCCGCGACAATCGCGCGAAACTGGCCGCGGCAGAACCGATCCTGCGTCGGCCCATCCGCAACGTGTTCGATCTCGTTCGTCCGGACGGCATGAAGGCCGCGCTGCACATCAAGCCGCACCTGACCGTGCACGGGCTGCTGTCGAAGTACTTCGAGCACCCGGCGGTCCAACTCGCGGTCAGTTTCCAGAGCAAGTACCTCGGCATGTCGCCGTACGACTGTCCGAGCCTGTTCACCATCCTGCCGTTCATCGAGTACGAGTACGGGATCTGGCACCCTAAAGGCGGCTGCAACGCCCTCATGGACGCGATGGCGACCCGGTGTCGCGAGATGGGGGTCGAGATCCTGACCGATTCACCCGTCGAGCGCATCGCGTTCAACGGCACCACCCCGAAGGCCACCGGCGTCGTCGTGGGCGGAAAGACGATCCCGCACCGACACGTGGTGATCAACGCCGATGCCTCCTGGGCGCTGCAGAACCTGATCCCTACCGGCGTCCGCGCCGCGGCACGATCGCCCTACAGCGATATCTCGCTTCAGGATCGAAAGTACTCCTGCTCGACCTACATGATGTACCTCGGGCTCGACGGCGAGGTCGACCTGCCGCACCACACGATCTACATCAGCCGGAAGTACCAGGAAAACCTGGGCAACATTTCGTCGGCCGGCGATCTCAGCGAAGACCCGTCCGTCTACGTCCACAACCCGTCGGCGGTCGACCCGTCGCTCGCGCCGGAAGGCAAGAGTTCGCTGTACGTGCTCATGCCCACCCCGAACCTGCAGGTGACCGACCGGACCCGCCTTTTGAACTGGGCGGAGCGCGAAACCGAGGCACGCCAGCAGTGCATCGAGCAACTCGAAAAGCGATTCGGCATCAGGGACCTCGAATCACGGATCGAGGTCGAGCACACGCTTTCGCCGAAGGACTGGCGCGGCATGAACATCCAGTTCGGCGCGACGTTCAACCTCGCGCACAACCTGGGCCAGATGCTCCACAAGCGTCCGCAGCACCGGCTCGAAGGGTTCGACGGCGTCTGGATGGTCGGTGGAGGCACCCACCCCGGTTCCGGGTTGCCGGTCATCTTCCTGTCCTCACAGATCACCGCTTCGCTGCTCTGCGACGAACTCGGACTCGACTACGCCGGTCGCGATGCACGCCTCGATGTCCACGCCGGCGCACGCCGGGCGAGAGATCTGCGTGATTCGAAGACGATTCCGACCCAGCGCGGAGCCGGTTCGGGAGAGTTGGTAGGGGCAACCGGTGTTGCCCTCGAAGCGGGAGCAAACGGCTGACAATCGCTCGCGGCGGCGTATAGATCTGCTTTCAGGACTCTGGAGGCATCTATGTCCGGCGAGAGCGACTCTCAGGTGATCTTTGTAATCGGAGCGGGCGGCGGCATCGGCAAACCGCTTTGCGAACGCCTCGCGAAGCGGGGGGCCACAGTAATCGGTGTGGGTCGCTCCGAGGACAAATTGAAGTCCGTGGCGGAGCACTGCGCATCGACGTCGACGCTGGATGCCAAAGACCCGGACGCGGTGTCCGAAGCCGTGTCGGCCATCGTCAAGGAGCACGGTCGCATCGACGGCGCGGTAAACCTTGCCGGATCCATCCTGCTCAAGCCCGCGCACAGCACTTCGCCGGATGAGTTCCGCGAGACCATCGAACTGAACCTGATGACCGCGTTCCACCTGGTCCGCGCGGTGGCCCAGCCGATGAGCAAGAACGATGGGGGATCGGTCGTCTTGATGACATCCGCCGTCGCCGAGCATGGTTACCCGGCCCATGAGGCGATTTCCGCTGCCAAGGCGGGGGTCATCGGCCTGGCGCGCTCGGCCGCGTCAACGTACGCGAGCAAAGGCGTCCGCTTTAACTGCGTCGCCCCCGGCCTGACCGATACGCCGCTGTCCGGTCAGATCTTCAAGTCCGAGCCGGCTCTCAAGGCATCTCTGGCGATGCACGCCAACGGCAAGGCCGGCCAGCCGGAACAGGTGGCTTCGGCCATCGACTTCCTCCTCCAAGCTGATCAGGCCCACGTGACTGGTCAGGTGCTGGCGGTCGATGGGGGGTTGTCTCGCGTGCATGCCAAGTGAATCCGGGCAGGGCTGTCAGGCGAATCCCTGTTCGGATACAGGATCGTTTGGACAAAGGAGACTCGGTTATGCGTCGAAGAGGTCACGGGAAACTGTTCTGGCTTGCGATTGTCGGGCTTGCTATGGCCGCGGTTCCGGCGGTTATTGCCGCATCGCCCGAGCCCTCCGACGGAGCAAAAACGCCGGATTCGGCTGCTCCGCAGTCCAACCAGCGTGTCGGCGGAGACATGGAGATCACCGTCGAAAAGCGAGGTTTCTCCTACTTCGCGGGAGACGCTTCCATCACGACTCCTCTGCCAGAGGGCTACCCTGCGCCAACGCCACCGGGAGCGATCGAGATCAAGCACTATCCGTCCGTGCGTCGGGCTCAGATCACGCTGCAGGGCGGCGAGGGTACCGTTCGCCGACAGAATTCCGGCTTCTGGCCGCTCTTCCGGCACATCGAAGCCAACGGGATCGCGATGACCGCTCCCGTCGAGATGGACTACACGGGAATGGGGCCGGACGGCGAGGGAGACCTGGAGTCGTGGACCATGGCCTTCCTGTACCGGACACGAGACCTGCACCCAACCGGCACTGACGCCGCGGACGAGCGTGTGGTGATCGTGGATTCCGAACCGGTGACTGTGCTCTCGGTCGGCTACACCGGTGACTCGACCATGCTCCGGGTTCGTGCCGAACTGTTCCGGCTGAATCAATGGCTGGAGGAGCAGGAGGACTGGGAGATCGCTGGCGACCCGCGGTCATTCGGTTACAACGGGCCGAGTGTGAGGCGCGACCGGCGATGGGGCGAAATCCAGATTCCGATCCGGCGGGTGGTAAAGCCCGGTGCCGAAGAGCAACTCCCGGCGACCGAGCCCGGCGAATCAGAGAGCAAGAAACCCGTCGAGACCCCATGAACCTGCCCGATCCGCTCCTCGTCACGCACGCGCTGGCGAGCGTTTCTCTTGTTGGGTTGATCTGGACGATCCAATTGGTCCACTACCCGCTGTTTCTCCGTGTGCCTCCTGAGGCGTTTGCGGGCTATGAAACCGAGCATATGCGCCGCATCACGTGGCTGGTCGGCCCGCTTATGCTTCTTGAGGCCGGATCAACAATCCTGGTCACGCTCCGCTATCCCGAGTCCGCCTTGGTGTGGATCGGAGCAGCCCTGTTGATTCTCATATGGGTGCTCACCGCGACCGTTCAAGGGCCGCTGCACACCCGCCTCGCTCGCGACGGTTTCGATGAGGTCCGTATACGCTTGCTTGTCAGATCCAATTGGGCCCGCACGATCGCATGGAGCATCCGCGGCGTGATTGCGCTGCTCATACTGGGAGCCGAAGATGTCTTCCTCGTCACGCCTTGATGCGTCCTTCAATGGCGCCGTGCGCCACCTGATCATCGTGCTCGGAGACCAGCTCGATCACGATGCCACCGTGATCCGCGAGCTGGATCCGGAACTCGACGCCATCCTCATGATGGAGGTCGACGCTGAGGCGTCCGGGAGCGGGGCATCGATCCGGTCCCACAAGCAGCGGACGGCGTTTTTCCTGAGCGCCATGCGCCATTTCGCTCTCGAGCAGATGGATGCCGGCATCCGCGTCCGCTACATCAAACTCGACGCACCCCAGAACACGCACGCACTGGGCACGGAACTCAAGCGTGCCGTCCGCGTGCTCTCTCCCAAGTTGATCCGGATGACCCACCCCGGCGAGTGGCGGGTCTTCGACGAGATCGAGGGCGCCGCATCGGAAACGGGCACCGAGTTGGAGATCGTCGACGACGATCACTTCTTCACGACTCCCGGCGACTTCGAGAAGTGGGCTAAGGGTCGCAAGTCCCTCACGATGGAGTACTTCTATCGCGAGCAGCGACGTCGCCTCGGGTACCTGATGGACGGCGACGACCCGGAGGGCGGCGAGTGGAACTACGACAAGGACAACCGCGAGACCTTTAAGTCGGCTCCGGACATCCCGAACCTCTACCAGCCCCAGACGGACGACATCACCAAAGGTGTCATCGAACTGGTCAACTCCCGGTTTTCCGACAACCCCGGCTCGCTCGAGAAGTTCATCTGGCCGGTCACACGAGACCAGGCCCGGCGGGCCCTCAAGCGGTTCATCGAGACACGCCTCGACGAATTCGGTCCCTACGAAGACGCGATGTGGGCTGGCGAGCCGTTCCTCTACCACGCCGTCCTCAGCGCTCCGCTGAACGTGAAGCTGCTGAACCCTCGCGAGTGCGTCGATGCCGCGATCGAGGCCTACCGAAGCGGCAAGGCCCGCCTGAACTCCGTCGAGGGTTTCGTCCGCCAGCTCATCGGCTGGCGCGAGTTCATCCGCGGCGTGTACTGGACCCAGGGACGCGACTACCGCGACCGCAACGGCCTCAAGCAGCACGGTGACCTGCCAGAGTTCTACTACACCGGCAACACGGACATGCGCTGCATGGCCGAATGCCTGAAGCCGGTGATCGATCACGCGTGGTCGCACCACATCCCGCGCCTGATGGTGCTCTCCAACTTCGCCCTGATCTCCGGCGTCAAGCCGCGAGCGATCGGCGACTGGTTCTTCGAGATGTACGCCGACGCCGTGGATTGGGTCACGACACCGAACACGATCGGCATGGGCATGCACGCCGATCATGCGGTCGTCGGCACCAAGCCCTATTCCGGATCGGGCAAGTACATCGATCGCATGAGCAACTACTGCAAGGGCTGCGCCTACGACAAGAACAAGCGTGTCCCGGACGACAGCGGCAAGCCGCCCTGCCCGTTCAACACGTTCTATTGGGATTTCCTGATCCGCAATCGCGACCGATTCCGCGGCAACAATCGGATGGCGATGATCCTCAAGAACGTCGATCGCATGTCGGACGATGATCGCACGGAAATCACGGTCCACGGGCGTAGACTTCGCAAGCAGTTCGGCATCGGCGCGATCAGTTCCTGAGCCGTACGAATCCACCGCAGAAAGGCACCGTCTTGCGTCCACTGGTCTGGTTCCGAAGCGATCTGCGCGTCCGCGACAACACGGCGCTCCACGCCGCGTGCCGGCAGACCGACGACGGCGTCGTGGCCCTTCTGACGATCACGCCCGCGCAGTGGCGCGAGAAGTTCGGCTGGGGCGACGCCAAGGCGGATTTCGTGCTCCGGAACATGCGGGCGCTCGCCGATTCGCTCGAGTCGCTGAACATCCCGGTCCGGGTGATCGAGCAGCCGACCTTCGATGGCCTCGATGAGGCGATCGTCGGGCTAATGCGCAATGCGAAGTGCGACGCCCTGTTCTTCAACCGCGAGTACGAGCACTACGAGCAGCAGCGCGATGAGTCGGTCAGCGCGGCGGTCTCCGAGGCCGGTTACTCGGTTCAGGCCAAGACCGACCAGACGATCTACGCACCCGCATCCGTGCGAACCAAGCAGGACACGGTCTATACCGTCTTCACGCCGTTCAAAAAGCGGTTCTGGGAGCGATGGAAGGAGGGTGACCGGCCCGAGTGCCACCCGTCCCCCAAGCGTCAGCAGAAACTCGACTTCGAATCCGACCGCCTCCCGGACTCGATCGACGGCTTCGACGACCCCGACCTGGACGACACCTGGCCGGCCGGCGAGAAGCACGCCGGATCCCGTCTGCGGTCGTTCATCAGCGATCGACTGAGCGACTACGACGACCGAAGGGACATCCCATCGGTCAACGGCACCTCGACGCTGTCGCCGTATCTCGCCTGCGGCGTCGTCTCGCCGCGCCAATGCCTGCACGCCGCGCTCGACGCCAACCAGAACAAGATCGATTCCGGAAAAACCGGCGCGGTCATCTGGATGGAGGAAATCATATGGCGCGAGTTCTACAAGTCGATCCTCGTCGGCTTCCCGCGCGTCAGTCGCGGGCGTGCCTTCAAGGCCGACACCGAGGCGATCCGGTGGAAAGACGATGACGACGCGTTCGAGGCGTGGTGCGAGGGCCGGACCGGCTACCCGATCGTGGACGCCGCGATGCGCCAGCTCAACTCCATCGGTTGGATGCACAACCGCCTGCGGATGGTCAGCGCGATGTTCCTGACTAAGGATCTGTTCCTCGACTGGCGTCGCGGCGAGGCGTACTTCGCCCGCAAACTTGTCGACTTCGACCTCGGCTCGAACAACGGCGGCTGGCAGTGGTCGGCCTCCACCGGCACCGACGCCCAGCCGTACTTCCGTGTCTTCAACCCGACCAGCCAATCCGAGCGGTTCGATCCTGACGGCGAGTTCATCCGCGAGTGGGTCCCCGAACTCAAGGGGCTATCCAAAAAGCAGATCCACGCCCCATACGAGAAGCTCGCGTCGGACCGCTTCGAGAAACTCGACTACCCCGAGCCGATCGTCGACCACTCCGAGGCACGTGAGCACGCCATTCAGGTATTCAAGGACCTCAAGTAACCCGACGCCGACCCCGATTCCGCTATCATGATCTGGCCGGGAGTCCGGCGGATCAGGGTGTAGCTCAGCTTGGTAGAGCGCGGTCTTTGGGTGGCCGAAGTCGCAGGTTCAAATCCTGTCACCCTGACTTTCCGGCCCGTCGGCGTCGGTCGCGAAGGCGACCCAGCGGCGGGCCTTCTCATTCACGCAGCAGATCAGCAGGTTTCAGCGCATGGGCAAGCCCAAGGGCAACAAGCGGACCCTCCCCGACCGGATCAAGGCCCTCGTCATCGGCGGCGGCGGACGCGAGCACGCGCTGGTCTGGCGCCTCAAGAAGTCGAAATCGGTCGAGGCGATCTATTCGACCCATGCCGGAAAGCCCGGCGAGCCCGGGGGCAACGCCGGCATCCGCGCCCTCGCCCAGCCGCTGGACTTCGATTTTGATGTTAAACAGGCGTACCGAGTCACCCAGTTCATCCGGGCGAACGACATCAACCTGGTCGTCATCGGGCCCGAGGAGCCGCTCGCGCAGGGGCTCGTCGACACGCTCGAGAAGCTGCTCAAGAAGGACCCCGGCCCGGAGGTCGCGATCTTCGGTCCGTCCGCCGAAGCCGCCCAGCTCGAATCCGACAAGGCGTGGGCCAAGCAGTTGATGCGTTCCGCCGCCATCCCGACCGGCGAGGCGCGGGTCTACACCGACGAAGGCGGGGCGATTGAGTTCATCCGCACACGCGAAGAACTGCCGGTCGTGAAGGCTGTGGGACTCGCGCCGGGAAGCCGAGACCGCGATCCGGGAGATGCTGTCCGAGAAGAAATTCGGCGAAGCCGGCACACGGGTGCTGCTCGAAGAGCGCCTGTCCGGGCCGGAGGTGTCGGTCTTCGCCCTGATCGACGGACAGAACGCGATCCTGCTCGAACCCTGCCAGGACCACAAGCGTCTCGGCGAGGGCGACACCGGCCCGAACACCGGGGGCATGGGCGCGTACTGCCCGACGCCGGTGATTTCCGAGCAGCAACTCGACATCGTCGCCCGCGACATCGTGATCGCCACGCTCGATGCGCTGAAGCGTGAGGACATCAGTTATCGCGGCTGCCTGTACGTCGGGCTCATGCTCACGCCCGCCGGTCCCAAGGTGATCGAGTTCAACGTGCGCTTCGGCGATCCGGAGTGCCAGTGCCTGGTCCGGCGCATCGGCGGCGACTTCGGGCGTTTGCTCTACGCGACCGCCACCGGTCGCCTCGACCTGCTCTCGCCGTCGGACTTCTCGCTGAACGAGAAGCCTGACGAGAAGTTTGTCTGCTGCGTGGTCCTCGCCTCGGGCGGCTACCCGCTGAACTACCAGAAGGGCGTGCCGATCGAAGGCATCGAAGAGGCCGAGAAGATCGCTGGCGTCACGGTGTTCCACGCCGGCACCACCCGCGCCGATGGCGAACTGAAGACCAGTGGCGGGCGTGTGCTGAACGTCGTGGCAACTGGCCCGACCATCGCCGAAGCTCGTGATCGGGCCAACGAGGCGGCCGAGCGGATCTCCTTCGTCGGCAAGACCTACCGGCGCGATATCGCCTGGCAGGTCGCGCCGGTGGCGGACCTCGCTGCACGGGACTGATCCTCAGTCGGTCGGTGCATCGGTGACCCACTCGAAGGTCTCGAGGTGGTCGCGGAGAGCCCGCGCGTCCGGAAAGGCCTTCTTCAGCAGGTCCTTGCGCAGGCCCTTGCAGATGTCCTTGGCCTCGACCGGGAACGACGCGTACTCGCGCGATCCTCCGAGCATCTCGTGGAAGACCATGATCGCCTGGCGCACATCCTCGGCGACCTGGACCTTCGACCAGCGTCCCCAGTCCCAGAGGTCGAGCAGGCGGACATTGAAGTCGATGCCGCAGCGCCGGACGAGCACGTTCTCCGCGTGGATATCCCCGTGGTACGCCCGGGCCTTGTGGATCGGTTCGAGCGCGACCGCGAGGGCGTGGAGGATGTGCATCGCTTCGAACAGGGGGAGCCGACGGTTCTCACGCCGACGACGCATCCGGTCCAGCGGCTCGCCGTCAACGAGTTCGCTGACCAGGCACATGACCGTTTGGCCCTTGACCACGGCCTTGGTGCTGTGGATGTACTGGACGATCGCCGGGCAGTGGCGGAGCTGGTGCAGGCGTCGCGCGTGGGCGCGCAGTTCCTTCTCGGTCGAGGCCCGTTTGGGATAGAAGACCTTGATCGCCCGGTGGATGTCCGTGCCACGCTCCGTGACGCGATACACCTCACCCTCCGTGCCGCCTCCGAGCTTGCTCTGGACGGTGTACTTCGCGCCGATGACCTTGCCAGGTTCGAAGTCAAATCGGTTTTTGCTGCTGAACACTCTGGTCACCGCGACATCCTAGCGAAGTTCTCGCGCGCGCCAGTATGCCGCCATGAACGCCGACTGATACCCTGCCCGCGTGAGCGAAACCCCCATCCATTTCAGCGAGCCGGCGCCTCGCCGGGAGCGCGTTCTCATGGCCTTCCTGGTCATGCTCGGACGCGCCCTCCACTCGGCCGGGACGACCGCCGGGCGACTCGAGTCCGTGCTGAGTGCGGTCGCCCGAGCCAACGGGCAGGAAGCCCACGTCTTCAGCACGCCGACGTCATTCACGGTCGCGATTGGCGAGCCGGGTCAGCAGCGCCTCGCGCTGTGCCGGGTGTCGCCCGGCGACGTCGACCTCGGGCGACTTGTCGACGTCGACGAGGTCGCGTCGGCGGTCGCACGGGGCGATATGTCGCTCTCGGCGGGAAGGCGGGAACTTGCGCGGATTTCTGCCGAGCGGGCTCCGTATCGCTCATGGATCATGATGGGCAGTTTCGGCGTCGCCGCGGCGTGCGCCGCCCGTTTCTTTGCCGGCACGCTGATGGAGAGCGTCATCGCCGGCATATTGGGAATCGTGGTCGGCTTCATCGCGACCCGATTCCAGCGCTCCGAGCGCAGTGCTCGCGTCGCGGACTTCCTCGCCGGCTGCTTCGCCGCGGGGGCGGCGGTCACGGTCAACCGGTACTTCTTCCCGGTCGATACGACGACCGTCGCGCTGAGCGCGATCATCGTCCTCATCCCCGGCCTGACTCTGACCGTCGCGGTCAGCGAGATCAGCACGCTGAACCTCGTGTCCGGGTCCGCACGACTGATCGGGGCCATCGCGGTGCTCGTTTCCCTGGCGATCGGCATCGGCATCGGCATCCGGCTTGAGTCCCACCTCGGGACGGGAACCGGCTCTCCGGATGACTTCTATCGCCCTGCCGACTGGACCAAGGCCCTCGCGGTGCCCGTCGCCGCGGCGGCGTTCACCATCCTGTTCCGCGCCCGTCCGCGCGACTACCTCCCGATCGCCGTCGCCGGTGCGGTCGGCTTCTACGGCGGTCGCCTCGGCCTGATCATGTTCGGGGCCGAACTCGGAGCGGCGGTGGGGGCCTTCGCCGTCGGCGTCGTGAGCAACCTGTGGTCGCGTCTGCGCGATCAGCCCGCCGCCGTCACAATGCTTCCGGGGCTGATCCTCCTCGTCCCGGGTTCGCTCGGTCTGCGCAGTGTCTACTCGTTCATCAGCCCGGATAGCGCCGACACGCTCGCCGGCGTCGACTCCGCCGCGAGCATGCTCCTGGTCGCGGTGTCGTTGGTGTTTGGCCTCCTGCTGGCCAGCGGGCTGTTCCCATCACGCAAACCGCTGTGATTCGGGCGCTCGCGGGTAGGATGGAACCATGACACACACACAATCACGTCGCGGCGGCACGGGCATTGGGCTTCTGGTGGTGCTGATCGCGGTGGCCATCGGCCTCTGGCTGATGTTCGGCAAGACCGGACCGGGTGGCTCGAGCTATATGGACAAGGTCCAGGAGACCCGCGAGGACGGCGAGAACCTTGCCCTGACCATGCAGGCCCGCCAGATCGCCATGCTCGTCGCGCAGCAGGAAATGGCGACCGGCCGGTACCCGGAGAGCATGGACGAGATCGAGGATTTCGATCCATCGACATACGTGGACGACTGGGACCAGCCGTTCCAGATGTCCTTGGTCCGCAACGGCCGGTCCGTCGACGCGATCGAGCTCAGGAGCCCCGGTTCCGACGGCGTGATCGGCAACGACGACGACATCGTGCACGTCGAGCGACTGCCGCTCTGATTGATTGCTGGGAGTGTCTCAAGCCCAAAAACACCGGCGACCGGTCGGTCCGTTTAGTGGCTTGAACAGATGCCTGGCAACGGAGGAGGTGTTGCCCGGACCGACCGGTTGCGTCGCCGGTAGGAGGAAAGAGACGTGTTGTCGGTGCGTCCGGGCACGGTTGGCAGGTTGCTGAAACGGTTCACCTGGCCGCCGTGAGCATCTGCGTCAGAGTGTATTCGTCCGGCGGCCCCCTATGGTTCGCCAAACGTCACTTGACGGTGACAATTTTTTAAATTCGTTGAAGTTTTCGGCCCGACGCCACCCGGAATCGGGCAAAAAACCGCCTCAATCGGGCAGGGACGTGCACATCCGCTCGATGGTGCGTTCGAAGACCTGCCAGTGTGATTCGTCGTTCAGGTCGCGCCGGTCGAAGAGAAGGTCCTGGCGGTTGCGCACGATCAGGAGCACGACCGCCGCGATGAGCAGGTAGTAGGCCTCGCGATACGGGTCGCTGCTCGGGCCCTCCTCGGGGATGGTCACCTCGGGAAAGAACCGCTGGAAAAGTTCCGCGGTCACGCGTTTACGTGCGGCGTTGAGGTGCCTCGAGAATTCGCTGGGTGCGGCGAGCTCCCACGCGATGATCTCCTGCGTGAGCGGGCGCCGGAGCAGGGCCCGGCCGAGGTTGTTAACGATCAGGGCCAGTCGTTCGCTCGGCGGCAGTTTCATCGCCGCCGGCTCGTCGTAGCTGACGAGTTCATCGGCGGTGGGCCAGAAGTCCACCTCCTGGCAGTACCGATCGATCAGCGTGTCCAGCGATCCGAAGTAGCGGTAGATCAGCACCTTGTCGACGCCGGCCTCGCGCGCGAGCGCGTTGACGCCCATGCCCTGGAACCCATCGCGGGCGAGCAGGGTGCCGACAGCGCGGATCATTTTGTGTTCGGTGCGTCCACGATCCCGGGCCCGCTCGGATTTTTTCTCCGGGCGATCCTTTGACGTCGGGCTTGGCTGGGACTGCATTCGCATGGTCTTCGTAGAGTCTGGTCACTGAACGGTGACTGGTCAAGTGAACCGTTATAACCTTCTATCGCCCAGCACGGGCCAGAAAATCCAACAGGCGGCTGCGACAAGGGCGAGATTGCCGACGATCGACAGGGCGAGCAGGCGTCGGTAGGGCTGTTTTCGTGTCTTGTGACGGAACACGCGCGAGCCGGCCAACGCACCGGGCCAGCCGCCGACGAGGGCGGTGAGGAGCAGGGCCTTTTCGGAGATTCGTCGCTTGAGGGTGCCGGCGCGGGACTTGTCGACGCCGTACTGCAGGAACGACACCACCGAGCAGCAGGTGAGCCAGATGGCGATCGGGATCAGCATCCTCACGATGGTCACCTTTCCCGGAGCTACGCCGGTGCCGGAAATCAGTATCGTCGGTATGGTGACGCCATGACCAGATTCCGTCTCGTCGCGTTTCTCGTTCTGTTCGCCTGCTCGATCCACGGCTTCGGGTGCGCCATGCGGATCGCCCCGGCGTCCGATGTGGAGGACCCGGTTGCGGTCTATGTCGTTGATTACGGGCGCCACAGCAGTCTTCTGCTCCCGACCGAGCCGGAAGCCGGCGCCAACCCGGCGTCACGCTCTTCGCTCCGGGAGTACTCCTTCGGCGACTGGATCTACTACGGGCAGGATCGGGATTCGGTCAAAGACGGGGCCCGCGCGTTGCTCTGGCGATCCAGCGGCACGCTCGGGCGTCGCGATCTGCCCGGCCTTGGTCCGGCTTCCGATGAGGCCCCGATCGAGCCGGCGGCGCGGATCCAAAGAACGCTGGGGGTGGAGCGGGTCATCCCGCTCGTCGTATCGCGCGAGGCGGCTTCTGAGCTGCTCGCCGCGCTCGACCAGCGATTCGAGGCGGGCGAGGAGCGGGGCCAGCCGCTGGCGAACCGGGAGGTGGGGCTCGATTTCGTCATCGACGACCGGCACTACTCGTTGGGTCGTCACTGCAACCACGAGGTCCGCGACTGGCTGAACGCCCTCGGGGCGGACGCCACCGGCGCGCCGCTGGTTTCTGAGTTCCGGATCGTCGAGCCGGACTGATGCCTCTCAGAACGGCGGTTCGTCGATCGCGTCGGTGTCAACGGGCGAGAGCCTGGCGTACTGCAGGACCAGGGTTTTGGACCCGACGTCCATGAAGTCGATGCTGGCGCGCCGGTTCATACCGAGGCCCATCACGCGCGTGACCCGCCCGAGGCCGAACTGCGGGTGGCGGACCAGCGAGCCGACTTTCACTTCCGTCTTGCCGGATGACCGGGGCATCGAGCGCTGGGACGGCTTCTTGCGTGCCCGTTCCATGGCGATCTCGGCGGGGTCGCGCTGGTCGAACTCGAAGTCGTCGAATGCGGCCGAGGGTTCGTCGCCGGAGAGGAAGTCGTCGTCTCCTCCCCAGTCGTCTGCCTGGTCCGAGGTGAGGATGTGCTCGGCGGGCAGCTCGCCGAGGAACCGGCTGGGGATCGATCGCTCGCGCATGCCCCGGTGGGTGCGGTAGCGGGCGCTGGTGATCATCAGGGTGTGCATGGCCCGGGTGATGCCGACGAACGCCAGGCGGCGCTCTTCCTCGATGCTCTCGTCGGAGTCCATGGCGCGCATGCCGGGGAGCAGGCCTTCCTCCAGGCCGATCATGGCGACCGCCGGAAACTCGAGCCCCTTGGCGGCGTGGAGGGTCATCAGCGTGACCGCGCCGTTCTCGGGGTCGACCTTGTCGGCATCGGCCACCAGCGCGACCGATTCGAGGTACGCCCGGAGCATCGCCAGAAGCGGCGGGGCGGGGGCCTCCTCGATCACCGCTTCGCCCTGCTGATCGGGCAGTTCGACCATGGCCGGGTCGTCGGACGGGTCGAACTCCTGCTCGAACTCGGCGGCGGCGGAGACCAGTTCGGCGATGTTGTCGAGTTTCTCGGGGTCGACCTCGCCGGTCGAGCGGTTCTTGTAGGTCGAGTAGAACTTCTCGAGCCCGGATTCCTTGATGACCCGCTCGACGAGTTCGGACAGTGAGCTGCTGACGTCGGCGCCCATGAAGGTGCCCGAGCCGTTCCAGCCGTCGATCATCGCGGTGAACTTGCCGAGGGCGTTGGTTGCCATCGACGAGACACCATCGATCTGCTCGGCCCGTCTGGCGGCTTCGAAGAGCGTGATCTGATTGACGCCGGCGTAGACGGCGAGTTGGTCGATCGACTTGGTGCCGATCTTCCGGGCCGGCTTGTTGATGATCCGGGTCAGCGAGACCTCGTCGGCGGGGTTGGCGACGACGCGCAGGTAGGCGAGGACGTCCTTGATCTCCTCGCGCTGGTAGAACGCGGTGCCGCGTGCGATGACGTAGGGAATATTCGCCTTGCGCAGGGCGTCTTCCATCACGCGCGAGAGGGCGTTGTTGCGGTAGAAAACCGCGCAGTCCTTCCACTGGAGCGGGCAGATGCGCTCGAGGATCGGGCCGACGTCGTCCCCGCCGGCGAGGCGCTGGAACCAGTCGACGACCAGTTCGGCCTCGTGGTGTTCGTCGCTGCAGAGCACGACCGTCGGCTTCTCGCCCTCCGGGCGTTCGGTGTACAGGTCCTTGTGCTTGCGCCGGGAGTTGTGGCGGATCAGGGCGTCGGCGGTGGCGAGGATCTCCGGGGAGGAGCGGAAGTTCTGGCCCAGGGCGATGACGCGTGTGCCGGGGTAGTGCTCCTCGAACTCGAGGATGTTTCGGATGTCGGCCCCGCGCCAGCCGTAGATCGACTGGTCCGGGTCGCCGACGACGCAGACGTTGGGGGGCATGGAACCCCCGGTGGGTTCGGGGGCCTCCTCGCCGGGGAGCGGCTCGTAGTCGGCTGCCGGTTGGGCGTCCGGACGCCCGACCAGCAGCGTGGACAGCAGGAACTGCACGCGGTTGGTGTCCTGGTACTCGTCGATCATCAGGTACTTCCAGCGTCCCTGGACCTCGGCGCGGGCGAAGTCGGACTCGCGGAGCATGCGCACGGTGAGGGCGAGCAAGTCGTCGAAGTCCACGGCGTTGGCGTCGCGCATGGCCCGCTCGTAGCGCTGCCAGATCTTGGCGATGGTGCGCTCGTGGAAGTCGCTGGCGCTGGCGAGGAACTTCTCGCAGTCGATCATCTCGTTTTTGGCGTTGGAGATCGCCGAGAGGACCGAGCGGGGCGCCCAGTTGCTGGTGGACAGTTCCATGGCCTTGAGGGTCTTCTTCATCAGGGCCAGCTGGTCGTCGGAGTCGTAGATCGTGAAGTCCGAGCGGATCCGCCAGTGGGGACGCCCTTCCATGGAGTCGGCGTAGCGCCGCATCAAGCGCGCGCAGAGGGCGTGGAAGGTGGTGACGGTCAGGCCTCGCATGGCCCGTTCGGGGCCGAGGGGGGCGAGTTCGGGGTGGTCGGTGAGCATGCGCCCGACGCGTTCGCGCATCTCGCCGGCGGCCTTGTTGGTGAAGGTGAGGGCGAGGATCTGCCAGGCCGGGATGCCCATCGACAGCAGGTAGGCGATGCGC
>CAXAVQ010000016.1:0-15283 GCA_963971985.1 uncultured bacterium | reverse complement strand
CCGCAACGGCCGCCCCCGCAACGCCGACCGGATCGTCATCGACCTCGACCCCGGCGACCCGGCCGGCCTGCACGAGTGCTGCCAGGTGGCGCTGCTGGTGCGCGAGCGGCTCGCCGAGCGGGTCGTGGTCGAAGCGATCAACCGGCGCCTGCAGGACCTGTCGCGTCGGGACGAGACCGCGGCGCTGCAGGCCGGCGCGTTCAGCCAGCCGAACGCCGGCGGCTACCGGATGAGCATGGTCAACGTCGTCGGCGAAGCCGGGGGATGGGCCAAGCTCACGCGGGAAGCCGTCGCCTCGATCAACAGCGTGACCGAGCTCGGGTTCACCGATGCGGAGCGAGCCGGCGCGATCGACCGGGTCCGCGCCTCGCTCGAAGCCGAGGCGTCGAGCGCGAGCGAGCGGTCGGCGGGTCGCGTGGCGTCGGAGATCGCCGGCCGGATCCGGCACAACGACACGATCATCCGCGCCGACCAGATGGCCAGTCTCGGCGCGCCGCTGCTTTCGGCGCTGCGCCAGGACGACCTGGAGCGCGCCGCCCGTCGGGTCTTCGATCCCCAGCGACTGAGCACGCTGATCGTGACCGCTGATGCGCCGCCGACCGTGGCGCAGGTCCGCCACCAGATCGCCACCGGCCTCGGCATCGATCCGGCGGCCGTCGCCCGAGCAACCCCCCTGCCCAGCGCCCGCCCGCTGATCGACGGCGAACTCGAGGGCGGCGAGGTCATCGAACTGACGCACGACGCCTCGTCGGGGGTCACCTCCGCCACGCTCTCGAACGGCGTGCGCCTCCACCATCGTCGGATGACCGATCCGGACAGGGCCGGACGCGTGGAGATTTCGGTCGCGATCCTCGGCGGGCTCAGCGAGCAAGCCGCCGACACCGTCGGCCTCACCAACGCGATCGAAGCGCTGGAGTGGCAGCCGGCGACGCGCCACCGCACCGGCTCCGAGATCGACGCCGCGATCGGCGGACGCGACATCGGCTTCCGCGTCGAGGCACATCCCGAATCGGTCACCTTCGAGGTCTCGACGACGGAAGATGACTTCGACACGGCGATGCTGTTTCTGCACGCGCTGCTCGACGCCGGGGTGATCGAGCCGGCTGCGTTCGATCGCTGGCGACTGTTTGAACTGCAGGACGCCGCGAGCGCCCGCACCGAACCGGCCCGCGTCGCTCTGACCTTGTTTGAGAAGCACGTCACACCGGGGCTGCGCGAGCGCGGGTCCTCGCTGAACGAGTCGGATCTGGCGCGGATCGACGCCGACGCGGTAAACGCGTGGCTGACGCGATTGCTGGCGACCGGGCCGCTCACGGCCTCGATCGTCGGGGACATCGACCGCGATGTGGCCCTGCGCCTGGGCGCGGCGGCCCTGGGCGGTCTGCCCGACCGCGCGACCGCGTCGCCGAGTCGCCTCTCGTCGTCCCGCCTCGTCCGGTTCCCGACCGAGATGCTGCGGATGCGCAGCGAGGCACCGCTCGCCGAACCGATCGGTGCGGTGGTCGTCGGGTTCCGATCGGCCGATCGCTGGGAGGTGCGTGACGCCCTCGCCCTCGATATCGCATCGGCGGCCCTGGAATCACGACTTCGGACCCGTATCGACGAGGACCCTCGTCTGGCCGCCTCGATCCTGGTCTGGAATCTCGATGGGGAGTATTACGCCGGCAGCGGACGGTTCTGGGTGAGGGCGGTGGTCAATCCCGCCGACGCGGAGGGCGTGCGCGAGCTGATCAGCACCGAACTGGCTCGGCTCGTCGAAACCGGACCGACGCCGGAGGAGGTAGAGAGAGCCCGGCGATCGATCGTCGAGCGGGCCGGGCGACGGAACGAATCGGCCCGTTCGTGGGCGGAAGCGCTCGCCAGGGACGCGGCACTCGGCGGTGAGCCGGTGCTCGTGCTCCGGAGCAGGGAGGATGTCGCTCGATCGATTACGGTTGCGGACGTCCGCGAGGCGCTGAGTCGGTACAGCGTCCCCGAGCGATCGTTCGAGATCATGGTCCTGCCTCGGCGCGACTGATCGGCGTGCGGATACACTCGGAGCATGCCGACGGAAATGATTGTTCTTGTGGTGGTGTTGAGCGTTCTCGCGCTCGGCGGTGTGTCGGGGACGGTGTGGCTGCTCATCGATCGCTCGAAACGGGCGTCGAGTGTCGCGATCGCCGAATCGTCGCAGCGCGAGGCCCGCGAGGAAGCAGACCGGCTGAACGCGTCGCTCGCCGAGCAGCGCGACCTGGTTGAGAGGCTCAGCGGCCAGCGTGACGACGCGCAGCTGGAGCGGAGCCGGCTCGAGGAGCGCCTGGAGTCGCAGCAGCGCCTGTACGAACAGAAGAACGAGGCGCTGCGCGAGGCGACCGAGTCGCACCGCAAGGAACTCGAGCAGCGCATCGAGCAGATCCAGAAGCAGTTCCACGACCGTTTCAACGCGACCGCCGCCGAGGCGCTCGACCGCACCAACAAGCGTTTCCTCGAACTCGCGGACCAGAACTTCACCAAGCGCCACCAGGAAGCCAGCGAGATGCTCGGCAAACTGGTGTCGCCGATCGGCGAGACGCTCAAGAAGACCGATGAGCAGATCAAGGAACTCGAGCGCCGGCGCAGCGAGGCCTACGTCCGCCTGAGCGAGCAGGTCGAAGCGCTAAAACTCGGCAGCCAGGGGCTGGTGGAAGAAACAAGCAAACTCGTCAGCGCGCTGCGCAAGCCGCAGGTGCGCGGGCAGTACGGCGAGATCCAGCTCGAACGCGTTGCCGAGCTGGCCGGGATGACCAACTACTGCGACTTCACCACGCAGTCGAGCGTGCGCGACACCGACGGCAACCTGCTGCGCCCGGACATGGTGGTGTCGCTCCCGAACGGGCGCGAGATCGTCATCGACGCCAAAACCAACATCGAGGCCTACCTCGACGCGCTGCAGGCCAAGCACCCCGACGAGGCCGAGCAGCACCTGAAGCGGTTCGCGCGACACATGCTCGAGCAGGCGAAGTCGCTGGGCTCGAAGAAGTACTGGAAGGACTACAAGGGCAGCCCGGAGTTCACCGTCATGTTCGTGCCGGGTGACCAGTTCGTCGACGCCGCTCTCGAGCGCGAACCGCGCCTGCTCGAACTGGCGGCGGAGTCGAACATCCTGCTCGCCAGCCCGTCGACGCTGATCGGCCTGCTCCGCGCGGTCGCTGTGGGGTGGCGCGAGAAGCAGCTCTCGGACTCGGCGGAGGAACTCTTCAAACTCGGTAAGGAACTGCACGACCGTACCACCGTCGCGCTCGGGCACGCGAGCAAACTCGGCGAATCGCTCGACCGCGCGGTGCGCACGTACAACCAGTTCGTCGGATCGGTCGACAGTCGTCTGATGCCGACGCTGCGTCGGTTCGAAGAAGCGGGCGCCCGTTCGGAGAAGCAACTCACCGAGCCCAAACCCATCGACGCCGTGACGAGCGAACTGCGCAAGCTCCCGGAAGCCGAGGAGAAATGAGCTTCCGACTACAGGTGCTTTCTGCCGCGCCCCCGGCGCAGCCGCTGATCACGCTGGACAACGCGTTCTGGCTCAGCGTGGGCGTGATCTTCATGATCACGATCATCAGCGCGTTCATCCGCCGTCGCCAGCGCGACCGCTGCGTCAAGCTTTTCAACGATTTCCACGTCACCGCGCTCTCCACCAAGACCGACCCGATCTGGGGCGACCTCTGCGTCACCAGCGAAGGGGTCGAGATCATCTTCGACGCCGAGTACGTCACCCGACGCGGACTCTCGAAGACGAGCGCACTCGTCTACGCCGAAGAACTCAACGACGCGATCGCGCTGTGTCGCCCGTTCCTCGGCCTGAATGACGAGGAGATGCGCGATCGCGAGCGTCAATTGCGTCGGAGCATCAATCCGAACCTGCTCCGTCGCTCGATGCGCTGGATCCGCAACGCCATCAACACCGTGAGCGATGCGATCTCTCGAACCTTCGCGATGGTCGTTGGGCGTGTCACACGGGCCGGGAGCGTCGGTACGGCCGTCCGCGACCAGCAGGGCGATGTCGCGGCACTCGGCAAGACGGTCGTGGGGATGGCCGGGAACTCCTACGAGCCCCTGCTCGAAAGACACATCGGCGCGCCCGTGGTGACGCGGATGCTCCATCCTTCCGGAGCGGACCCCATCGAACTCCCCGGGTACCTGGTCGAATACAGCTCACGCTTCATTGCGCTCTACAGCACCGAGGCCGGCCCGATCGAGGAGCACACCGTCGATCTCAACGAACCGACTCAACACGCGGCGTTCAGCGTCGATCGGAATGACCAGCACCTGACCATCGCCTGCACAGGGTCGGAGCCGATCGTGCTGGCCAAACTGATCGGCGAGGACCACGCGACCGATCTCGCCGTGGCGCTGCTCCCAGGCACCCGGGTTCGACTGGCGATCCCCGACAACGCATCCACACTGGAACTCGCGATCACCCGCCGGGTGGACCTGATCATCCCGCGCAGCCGCGGCGGCGTCCGGTTCGGGAGCGCACGCCCGGACCGCCCGCGACTGAGGTGGCGCGGTATCTCGCCCGCGTCCGAGCAGTCCTCATCGGTCTGAGACGAGCGGCTCGGCTCACTCGTGCGAATACATGAACTCCTCGCGCACGACCTTGCCGTTCTCGACCGTGTACACCCCCACCTCGGTCATGTGCATCGTGTCGCCGCTGTTGCGGTTCTTGATCTTCACGTCGTAGTGAAGGGAAAACCCGGTCGCGCCGACGAACGGACCCTTGACCTGAAACTCGGTGACCTCGTTCTCGGCCTCCCAGGCCTGGTTCTTGGCGTTGAGGGCTTCACGCCCGGTCCACGTGCTCCCGTCGCCTTCGATCGAGGTGATCCGTTTGTCGTCCCACCACTTGTCCCAGATCTCGCGATCCTTGGTCTTGCTTCGCAGCATCGCGGCGACGTCGGCGCCGATCTCGGCCGGGGTGGCACCGGTTCCTGATCCGGTGGTCGTTGGGGTTGCGGTATCGGCCATGGTTGGTCCTCCAGAGTGGTGCGTATGGGTCGCTCTGCACAGCATATCGCGCGACCGCTGAAATCCAAACAAAGAGCAAACAAAAATTCCAAAGGGAAATTTCTTGATTATGTCACCGACTGGTGAATAATTGTCGAAACGGGTGTGTTGACCTCCCAATCACACTCAGGCCCCACGGGGCCGAACGGACAACACGGTCTGCGGCACAGGCAGATTCTTCATGTCCTCCTCCTCCAACCGCCCGCGCCGGGAAACCGGCGTTGGCGGCTTCCCGGGCGGGAAACCTCCTCCTCCTCCCCCGCTTCCGGGCCTTCAGACCATCTTCATATCCCTACAACGACCACCCGCGACGGCTCGACCGGCCTCGCGGGTGGCTGCGTTTTGGGTTGGACGGTCGCCGGTGCGCTCAGTTCACATTCAGCGTCGGGCGACTGGAGCCCATCCGGTTGCCGGCGAGCGTGGTTTGCACCTCGACCTGGTCGGTGAACTTCTCGAGGCTCCGCTGCATGACCTCGCCGGCGTCGGTGAAGTTCTTGCGAGGCGTGCCGGCGTCGGAGAACTGGCGCATCGCCATATTCAGCGGGATGGCGCCGAGGAACGGGAGTCCGAGTCGCTGGGCCATCATCTCGGCTCCGCCTCGACCGAAGATGTCGTACTCCTTGCCGTCGTCGCCGATGAAGTAGCTCATGTTCTCGACGATGCCGAGCACCTCGATCTTGAGCTGCTGGAACATCCGCACCGCGCGGACGGCGTCGTCCTGCGCAACCTTCTGGGGCGTGCAGACCACGACCGCGCCCGTCACGCTCAGCATCTGGCTCATTGTCAGCGGCACGTCGCCGGTGCCGGGCGGAAGGTCCACGATGAGGTAATCGAGCTCCCCCCACTCCGTCTGCTCGGCCAGCTGCTTGAACGCGCCGTGGGCCATCGGGCCGCGCCAGATCAAGGGCTTCTCCGGGTCGACCAGTTTGCCGATGGTCATGGCCTTCACGCCGTGGACGTACATGACCTGGAGCATGTTCTCGTGGAGTTGGACGTCGAGATCGTGCAGCCCAAGGAGCGTCGGCATCGACGGGCCGTAGATGTCGGCGTCGAGGATGCCCACGGCGTAGCCCTTGCGGGCCAGCCCGACCGCGAGATTCACGCTTACCGTGCTCTTGCCGACGCCGCCCTTGCCGGCGCCGACCGCGATGATGTTCTTCACGCCCGGCATCGACGGCGCGCCGGTCGTCGCTTTGCCGGAACTCGTGGTCTGGCTGCTGGCAGCCTGCTTCAGAGGGATCGTCTTCGGCTGATCGACGTACTTGCGCCCGTCGGTCCGCTGGTCGGGCTCGGGCTTCTCATCACCGGTCGGGATGACGAAATCCACGGTCAGTTGTTTCACCTCGGTGCCGAGTTGACCAGCCGCCTCGTTGAGCACGCTGCGGATGTCGGCCTTCAGGCGGGCTCGGAGGTCTTCGTCCTCTGGAGCCGCGATGGTGAGGGAGACGTACTCGTCGCAGGCCGCGACCTTTCGCACGAGGCCGAGCGAGACAAGGTTCTCGGTCGTGGTGGCGTCCTGAAGCGAAGTCAGAGCGTCCAGAACATGCTGTTTGTTCAGACCCATCGCGTCCGTTTCTCCCGTTCCGAGGCGAAAAAGTACCGGTCATGGAACCCGGAACCGGATGATAGGCGGTAGGGAAGCGTCGATGCAGCCAGAAGGCTCTTCACCCGCGGCAATACGCTCCGAGCCGACGCGTTGTACCCGTGTTCCCCAAGCATCAACGAAAGGCAACGCCATATGAACCGCAAGACCTCACGCAACTCGTTCGGATACCTCGCCTCGGCCGCAGCGATCATGCTTCTTTCCGTGGACCAAGCGATACGCTTCGCGGGCCGTCGGTCAACGATCGCGCCATGCCCCGCGACGAGCGCTTCGGTGACTCGATGGCCGAGACCCGGCGCCGCGACGGGGGGATCGCGAACTACCGTGTTCTCGTCGCATCGATTGGCGACCTCGCCGATCACGAGAACCATCGCCTGCGCCTGACCGAAGAGCAGACGTCGAAGCTCGCCAGCATCCGTGACGGCTACGAGAAGCAGCTTCGCGAGTACATGGCTGAGGCACGCGAGCACAGCCAGAACCTTCGCCAGCGTGTGCAGAGGGCCCGTGAACAAGCAGGAGACGACCGCGAAGCCGTCCAGGAAATCATGGAGAAGGCTCGCGCTCGCGCCCAGGAGATCCGCTCAAACACCCCGAAGAGCGACAAGGCCGAAGCCCAGATGTGGGAAGTGCTTTCGCAGCCTCAGCAGCGCTACGTGAAGGCGCAGATCGAAGAGCGCACCGATCAGATGATGCGCGATCGCCAGATGGAGCGCGAACGCGTCCGTCGAGGCACGGACGAGCAGCGCCCGGGCGCGGAGCGTCCGACGGATCGACGCCCGAACGCACGCGAACAGCGCGATAGGGACATGGGTCCGGGCGCCGAGGGCATCCGTCCGCGCGGGCCGCAGGCCGATCGCCCCGGTGACCGTCAGACCGACCGCGCCGATCCGAGCATGCGTAGGTGGGGACAACTGTTCCAGCGCATCCAACGACTCACGCCGGAGCAGCAGGACCGCCTGTTCAACATGATCAACTCCACGCTGGAGCGTGCCGAGGCGTCCGGTGCTCCCGAGCGACCGCAGCGAGGCCCACAGAGCGATCGTCCACAGCGTCCCGGGCGCGGCGGTCCCGACGCCGAACGCAATACGGATCGCCCGACCGATGCCCGTCCCGAGCGTCCTCGGCGTGGCGGTCCTCGCGACTGATCCAACGCGGCTCTGGGATCACAACGCACCGGAAATCCGGTGCGTTTTTTTTGTTTGAGCGTTCAGTCGTCGATCGCGTCGACGCGCAGGGGCCACGCGGTGGTCACCATGACCGGTTGCTCGGTCAGACCGCCCTCCGTCGCCGCGGCGGTGACGTTATGAAAGCGGATGGGCATGGTGTCGTCCTCGGTGTTGATGACGATCTCGGCCCGCTCGGCGTGCATGAGCAGTTCCTGATTGTCGCTGCCCCCGATGTCGAAGCGGACATCGAGCAGTTCGAACGTCGATCGATCGACGTCGCCGGCCGCCATGCGTCCGGACGTACCGACCTCGACCTCCCCTGCGATCGCGCGCATGGCGAAGGCTCGCTTGATCTCGGTCGCCGTCTGTTGCTCTTGGGAACACCCGTTCAGCGTCGAGAGGGCCAGAAGGCCGGTCGCGGAGCCGAGAGCCAGCGTGCGGAAGCGGCGTGCGAAGGTGCTGCGGGTCATTCGACCTCCGATCGGTTCAGGCGAGTGATATCGCCTAGTCATTCAATCGGTTTCGAACGCTCCGGAGCACGAGTTCGGGCTTCTCCTGCCGCACCAGGCATCCCGGAGGCACGCTTTCGGTCACGAACACAGAGCCGGCGATGACGCAGTCGTCGCCGATGACCGTCTCCCCGCCGAGAATCACCGCTCCGGCGTAGATGGTGACCCGGTCGCCGATCGTCGGATGGCGCTTGGTGTCCCCGGTGCGCTTGAGCTGGCCGTTGGTATCCAGCTCGAAACTCGTCGCCCCGATGGTGACCCCCTGGTAGATCCGAACGTGCTTGCCGATCTCGCTCGTCTGGCCGATGACGACGCCCGCCCCGTGGTCGACGAAGAAGGATTCGGAGATCCGGGCGCCGGGGTGGATATCGATCCCTGTGCGCGAATGGGCGAGTTCCTGAATGATCCGGGGGAGCAGGGGCACTTTGAGCCGGTAGAGGGCGTGGGCGATCCGATGCGAGAAGATCGCGTCCACGCCGGGGTAGCAGAAGATCGTCTCGTCGGTGTGGAGAGCCGCCGGGTCGCCGTCGAACGCCGCCTGAACGTCCAGAGCCAGCATCCGGCGGATTTCAGGGAGTTCGTTGACGAACTGGGCGGCGCAGTCCTTGGCGGTCCGGTCGCACTCGAGCGAGTCCGGGCTGTCGGCGGTGTCCGTATCGATGTGCTTGACGTACCGGAGCACCGCCCGGACCTGCTGCTCAA
This sequence comes from uncultured bacterium, assembly GCA_963971985.1. Lineage (GTDB taxonomy): Bacteria > Planctomycetota > Phycisphaerae > Phycisphaerales > UBA1924 > JANSXG01. Next base: position 6,284 of record CAXAVQ010000016.1, on the reverse strand, counting down.
CGGCGAGTCGGATGCGGGCGACGAGTTCCTGCACGTGCAGATCGATATTCTCGGCGGTCAGGCCCCGGCGCCGGTAGAACCCGGGGAACATGAGGTCGCGGAGGTCTTCGACGAGTTCAGAGACGGTGTCCCGGTCCGGGAGGTGGGTCCGCGGCTCGGCGAGGATCGACTCGGTGAGGCGTTTCACAAGGTCGGCGTCCTGTACTGGACGCCCGGATGAGGGGGTATTCGAAGGGGCCTGGTTGTGGTCGGTCGCGGTCATATCTGGGGTGATCGGCGGATCGGGTTGGATGGGGTCAGCCCGGGCCGCCGGGCCGACTGTGGAGAAAGCAATGCGATGGTCCCTACGAACCACGTGGGCGCCCTTGCCCGGATCCCGGCCTTCCACTCGTTGGAGGCTTGGCCTTCGCCCGGACGATTCGTTTCCAGGGCTCCCGGATGCACTACAAGGGAAAAGCATTGGGTCCACAGTCGGCCCGGAATCGGTCCGGGCCGAGCGCTTCGACGGTCGAATCGGTCGCTGGCAGACTAGCACCGAACCCGACACCGGGCGAACATCGGGAGCGGAATCTTCCCAACTTCCGGGTCAGAACCCGCGTTCGAAGCGAGGAATTCACCATGAATTCGGAACTCGGACGTCGGCCGGGAGTCAGACCGGTTGCCCGAATCGGACTCTGCGTTGACCGAGTTCGGGATTTGTCCGAAACGGCTTTGACGGTCGGCCCGGTCGTCGCTACAACCTAGCGAACCGTTCAGGAGTATGTCATGCGGAAATCGTCTTCAGTTGTTCGTGTCTCCATCGCCGCCGGTCTCTGCGCGATGTCCCTGTCGCTCGTCGGCTGCATCAGCGGTGTTGATTCTCGCCACGCCGAGTTCCTCGGGAACCCGACCCCGGACCTCGACACCTTTGCTCAGACCAGAGCCGAGATGGACAATCGAGCCGCAACGACCCTCGATACCAACTTCCGTCGGTTCAACCATGAGCTCGACAAGGTGTTCTTCATGGACCGTCCGATGCGTGGCGGATACCCGATCCCTTACTGATCGGCTCGGCGGGGGGACCCCGCCCGACGCTCACTGTGCCTAGTATCGCCTGATCGGTCGGCCAAGCCGGCCGATCTTTTTCTGCGCTGATTCGGAGGCGCGGTCGACCCCCTACTCCCCGCTTCTGCCGATGACGCCCAAAGCCTTCCCGACATTCGGAAAACTCATCCAGCGTTTCAGCGCAAACGCTTTCCCGATGATGAGTCGGCGCGCGTACTCGTGGGAGTTGCGCAGCGCCTGCTTTCTGCCGTTCGCGCTCGCCTGCGTCGAGGGAGGCGTGATCGGCACGATCGCCAAAAAGGCCTTCCAGGCGAACGACCTCGTGATCGCGATCCTCGCGGCGGCCCCGGCCCTTTCCAACATCGTGTCGTTCCTGTGGACGCGTCTGTTTCACGGGCGGAACCGCGTCCGCGCGATCCTCTTGCTGCAGACGATCATCCTGTCTTGCGTCGGGGTGATCGCGATGGCCCCGATCTCCGCCGTCGGTACGTGGATGATCGTGGCCTCGGTGCTCGTCGCGCGCTTCTCGATGGCCGGGATCATCGTCGCACGCTCGGATCTGTGGAGGGCCAACTACGCACGGGCTTCACGCTCGCGCGCCGCCGGGAATCTCTCGATGATGATGACGCTCATCATCGGCCTCTCGGGGCTGCTCATCGGCCTGGTCATGGACCTCGAAGAAGCGCCAGCCGCCGTGCAGCGTGTCGCCAGACCGGTCCTCGGATTGCTCGGAATCGATCCGACCGACACCGACAGCGCGTTCCGCATTTTCTACGCCGGAGCGGTCGTCGCCGGCCTGCTCGGCATCTGGGCGTTCTCACACGTGCGCTGGCGCGGCGGGCGGGCGCAGGCGCGGACCGAAACCCGTCAGCGCGAGTCGCGGGAAAACACCGCCGGGCCCCTGGCGATGTACGGCGTGCTCCGCGACGACCGGATGTACCGGCGCTACATGGGCGCGATGTTCCTACTCGGGATCTCGAACATCGCCGCGATGCCGGTGTTCATCATCGCGCTCAACGAGCGGTTCGAACTGAATTACACATCCGCCCTGCTGCTCACCCACGTGATCCCGGTGTTGCTCCCGGTCCTCGTGATCCCGTTCTGGGCGAAAGTGCTCGACGGCATGCACATCGTGCAGTTCCGCACCTACCACTCGTGGTTTTTCATCGTCGCCAACGCCCTCATGGCGATCGGCTTCGCGATGGAGAGCCTCGCGGTGCTGACGGTCGCACGCGTGATCCTCGGTATTGCGTTCGGCGGCGGCATGCTCGCGTGGAACCTGGGCCACCACGACTTCGCACGACGGGAACTCGCTTCGGTCTACATGGGCATACACGCCACGCTCACGGGCGTGCGTGGCGCGCTCGGGCCGTTCATCGGCGTCGTTCTCTACGCCGGGCTCACGATCCCCGTATGGACCGGCCTCGATGAAACAAACATGCCGCCGGTGTTGACCGGCGGCATCGGGACATGGACCTTCCTCGTCTTTTCGGCGAGCGGAACCGTCGGCGCGTTCCTGTTCGCCCGGCTGCTCCGCGATATGCGCGAACTCGGCATCGCGGAAGCGAAGGACGCCTGAGCGTCCGACCCGCCTTACGACTTCTTCGTTGTCTTGCGAGACTTCTTCTTCGTGGTCTTCTTGCGAGGAGACTTCGACGAGGTCTTCGTCGGGTTCTTGCTCGTCGCGGTGTAGAGGCCGCGACCCACACGCTTGAAACGTCCGTCGCGGATGAGCGCCTGGTTCACGATCGTCCGGAAGTTCGGCGAGGTGGTGATGTAACCCGCAGCCCGGACGGCGTCCGCCGCTTCGGTGACCGACATCTCGTTCTGGTACAGCACATCGGCCAAGGCGTCGGGGAGGTTCGATTCGTTCCGGGGGCGTCGCCCGCCCTTGCCGCCGCCGGGCATGCCGCCGAGTTCGGCGAGTTCGGCATCGATCTCCGCGAGCTGCCGAACGAGTTTCTCACGGCGCTTGGCCAGCGACTTCGCGTGCTTCTCGCGACGTTTGATCTCGCTTTGCAGGGCCGTGATGCTCATGTCGGTAAGGTCTGATTTCGCCATCGGGTCGGTTTCCTTGTTCGGTTCGTCTGGGGGTGTTCCCCGTTTCGAAGAATTGGTTCGTCTTCTGTAGAACGCCGGAAGAGCCCGAGTACTATTCGCGGCTCAACCGACAACATGAGAAGTCAAATCGAAAAACTGATTCTAAGTTCGAGCTTGGCCCGCCGCAACGCGCAAGGACATCAAGCCGGTGGGTGGTCTCCAGCGATTGACTATTCGGCCGTGGTTCCGGGAGTCCTGCTCGCCAGCGTTTATGCGCCGGAGTGGTAACCGATGCGCTGCATCAGTCCATCGAAGTGATCGAGATCATAAAAATCGAGCTCGAGTGTTCCCTTCTTGCCGTTCTTCGTTCGGATGCGAACGCGTGTTCCGAGGTGCTCCCCGATGCCCTTGGCCAGGTCCTGGATCGCCGCATCGATCTCGGGCTCGCGCGGTTTGCCGGGCGTGGGCGTCGAGACGGCACCCCCCTGCTCGCTATAGGAAGAACAGATCGCCTCGAGGGCACGCACCGTCTGGGATCGATCCACGGCCTCTCGGGCCACACGTACGCGATCGCCTCCTCTGGGCATGGAGAGCAGGGCCTTCGCATGTCCGGTAGAGAGCGCACCGGAACCGATCAGGTCGCGGATCTCCGGTTCCAGTTCCAGCACCCGGATCAGGTTGGCTACGGTCGAGCGGTTCACCCCCACTCGCTCGGCGATCTCCGCTTGGGTCAATCCGAAGCGTTTCGCCAGGTTGGCGTAGGCCTGTCCTCGATCGATGGGGTTCAGGTCCTCGCGCTGGACGTTCTCGATGATCGCCCATTCCGCGGAGCGTTGATCGTCCACATCGTGGACGATCGCGGGGATTTGGTCGAGACCAGCGAGACGGGCGGCTCGCCAGCGACGCTCGCCAGCGATCAGCTCGAACAACGGTTGCTTGTCGCGACCATCGTCCGGTGGGAGGGGCCTGACCGCGATGGGCTGCATGAGTCCGGTCTCGCGGATCGACGCGGCCAGACCCGCCAGATCCTCCTCGTTGATCGTTGTGCGAGGTTGGTACGTGTTTGGTATAATGGCATCGAGAGGCAGGCGGATGATCGCGGAGACATCGGCTCTCTCAGGTGTCGGTGACTCGGGTGTTGGCTTTGATTCGATCTGTGCCGACGGGCTCTCGGTGGTCTGCGCCGCTGATTCCGCTCCGGCATCGGGTGCGCGAACGGGCACCGGTTCGCTCATCAGGCTGCTGAGACCCCGACCGAGACGTGGTTTCGAGTTTCGCGGCATCGCGCAGGTCCTCCGTGACATGGGTGGTGACCTGCTCAGCGTATCAACTCGCCGAGCCGTCGGGTACGTGGATGCTCGTTCTCCTGTCGAATCTGGCCTGAATTGTGAGCCTCCGGTAGCATCCGCGCATGACGACGACGCATGATGATCGCAAAGGCCAACCGAAACGCATCGAAGTTATTGCGAGGGGGGTCCTCCAACGCAACGGCCAGGTGCTGCTCTGTCGCGATCGGAAGGGCGGCTACTGCTATCTGCCCGGCGGACACGTTGAGCCTGGGGAAGCGACGTCGGAGGCACTCGCCCGCGAATTGCGCGAAGAGGCTGGGCTGCAGGAGGTCTCGGTCGGTTCCTGCGCTTTGGTGACCGAGCAGCGATTCCGGCAGAACACCAAGGCTCGGCACGAACTGAATCTTGTGTTCCACGTGGAACACTGCGTCCTTCCGGATGGGACCCCCCTGCCCCTTCAGGGGGCGTCAGAATCGTGGGGGCCAGGCTCTGCGACGGACGCGCCGGCGATCGCGTCATTGGAAGATCACATTGAGTTCGTCTGGGTTGAGGCGCCGGCTCTCGCCGATGTCGACCTCCGCCCGGCTTCCTGCAAGGCGTGGCTGATGACCGGACCGTCCGGCCTGGATCGACCGGGGTGGCTCAGCAGGACGGAGTGATTCTCTCCAGATAGCCCTGATTCACAGACTGTTCCACGTGGAACAACCCGCACAAACCGGGCGTCTTCGCCTGCATCCATTCGCTGACCGGGTCGATATGAGTCTGGAGCCGCTGCAACACGCTGATCAAGCTTTGGCGTTGCGATGCGGGGATGGAGATGCTGCCGATGCCGGCCTGTGACCCGCTCAACATGTCCGTTCCGGACGAACCGATCGCCCTTGACGGGGAGTCTGCGGTCATTGAGAGCCTCCGCCGCGAGGTGGCCGAGCTGGAGGCGGAACTGGCCAGGTCCGACCGATTGGCGACGCTCGGTGCGATGAGTGGGGCGGTCGCACACGAAATCAACAACCTGCTGACCCCCTTGCTGAGCTACGCCGGTTTCGCGCTGACCCAACCCGATGACAGCGAACTCAGTCGGCGGGCCCTCGAGCGGACCGTGCAGACCGCTGAACGCGCCAGGGACGTCGTTGAATCGCTGCTGCGTACCGTCCGGGTTCCCTCTACCAGCGAGATGAAAGCCAGGGTGTGTGTGCTTCACGCCGTAGAGGATGCCGTTGGGATGATGATCCGGCCTCCCCAGGCAAGCGGCATCGAAATGATCATCGATGTGCCAGGCGATCTCGTCGCCGGCATCTCGCCCGCATCGTTGCAGCAGATCGTGCTCAACCTGCTGCTCAATGCCTGTGAAGCGATGCAGCAGGGACCGGGTAGTATCGTTGTCAAAGCATCAATATACAAACAAAATGCAAACAAAAGTTCAGGGTGCTCAGTTCGCCAGTGCATTGAGCTCCGCGTCATCGATACCGGCCCGGGGGTTCGTTCTGACCTGTGCGACCGGGTTTTTGAACCGCTGATCAGCTCGAAATCCGGCTGCGGACGCGAAAGACAGCAGGGGGGGACCGGGCTCGGTCTGACCGTCTGCAAGCGTTTGGTCGAGCAGGTCGGCGGGAGCATCTCCCTCCGCTCTGAGGCTGGCGTGGGCTCCTGTTTCACGGTGACGCTTCCGGCTCTTGAAGCCGAAAGCGTGCGTAAGGCCGCCTAGGCGCGCTTCCAAGCCCACTCCGGTTGGAAACACGAGGCGATGAGTAGGCATTCATGCGGCCTTCACCCCACGCTCAGCGTTGGATCGCATTCTTCCATTGTTTGGAATCCCCCTCATTCCTCGCAAAGGAGATTGTGATATGGCCAACCGTACAACTATGGATGATGCAAAAACCGAATCGGAACTTCGCGCCGAAGTCGCCCAATTAC